>PMKW01000172.1 GCA_003157895.1 Methanoregula sp.
GTCTTGAAATCAGGTTTTGAAATTTCCATATTGGCTCACTTGAGAAAATCGATCTCAAACTGTTTCTGTACTTTGGGGGTAAGTTTCTCATTCCGACCATATATTTGTGGCGACCGTACGCCCGTGACCACAAGGAGCGTCCGCATCTTGTCTTCCATCGCCGGGTCGATCTGGGCTCCCCAGATGATACGCGCATTCGGGTCGACCCTGTTGTAGACTTCCTGCACAACCCCTTCTGCTTCTTCCATGGTCATGTCCGGCCCGCCGACCACGTTCACCAGCGCGGCAGTGGCACCGCTGATGTCCACGTCGAGAAGCGGTGAGCGGATCGCTTTCTTGACGGAATCAGCAGCCTTGTCCTCGGAATCACTCTCCCCCATCCCGATCATTGCGACGCCGCCACGTTCCATGACCGTGCGCACGTCGGCAAAGTCGAGGTTGACCAGCCCGGGCATCGTGATAAGCTCCGTGATCCCCTTGACTGCACGCATGAGGACTTCGTCTGCGACCTTGAAGGCCGCGTAGAGCGGGAGCTTGGGGACGACTTCGAGCAGCTTGTCATTGGGCACAACAATGACCGTGTCCGCCACGTCCCGGAGGCGTTCGAGGCCGGCCTCTGCGTTCTCCATGCGGATGGCTCCTTCCGCAGCGAACGGCAGAGTGACGATGGCAATCGTGAGGGCCCCCTCTTCGCGGGCTGCTTTTGCCACGACCGGGGCAACGCCGGTACCGGTACCGCCGCCGAGCCCTACGGTGATAAAGACCATGTCGCAGCCGGATACAACGGCCCGGATCTCCTGCTCGTTCTCGAGGGCCGCTTCCTCCCCGATCTGGGGGATGGAGCCGGCGCCGAGACCACGGGTCCGCTGACGGCCGACAAGGATCCGCTGGTCTGCGTGGGTGCGGATCAGGTGCTGGGCATCGGTGTTTATGGCGATGAGCTTGGCGCCATGGATCCCCTCTTCCATCATACGGGAGATGGTGTTCGACCCGCCGCCCCCGCACCCGATCACCAAGATCTCGGTCTTGAGCTCGGCGAGAATCTGGTCCAGGTCTTCATTATTCTGCGAGGGGTGAACGGTCTCGTCCCTCGCCTTGGTTAGTGCCTCTTCAACAATTGACCTCATGGAAACTTCTCCAATCCCGGGATGTGGATGGTAATGTCACTGCAGGAAGATACCATGCCGGGCGTGATCGTCCTGCCATCGATCTCAACAGTCTGGCCCCCCGCCAGCTGCCTGAAGAAAGGCCCGGCCGGAACCCCCAGTTCGCGCGCTTTTTTGGGATCGAACCGTACCTTTGTTATGATCAACTGATCCTTCTCCGTTGCAGTGATCTCTTTACTACGTATGATTTTTACGCACAATGTATTTAAAGCATTTATTATTTGCGACGTATGATTGTCATACGTGATAAAAGCGGGAAGCATGCGGTTGTCCTGCGTGGCAAGGTGGATGACCGGCAGGCAGCGAAGCCCCTGTACCAGGCCCGGCTCATCGGATTTCAGGGTCTCGTTCAGCAGGACAGGATCGAATTTTACCAGGGCAAGGGGGCCCTCACCCTGCAGGTCATGGATATAGATCCGGGCGCCGGCCGAAAGCTGATCGGCCATCTCCCGTGCGGCATGGTACCGCTCCCACGGCAGGTGCCCCATCGACAGGATCTCGCTTTCGGAGAGCCGCGGGATTCCCGTTGTTGCAAGCATGCCTGATAAGCGATTAAGATCTTCGCGGTTAAGCGCTTTCCGGTCGATATATGCCGCCACCGCCCCGCTCTTTTCCATCATCGCCTCAATAATCGTCTCATCGAGTGTTGCGATCTCACGCGTATGGGCAATGTGGCCGAACGCTCCCCGCGAGGTGAGGGCGATCTCCGTCTCCCGGGCAGCGTAATGGGTGCCCCCAAACCCGATGAGGGGGACCGGATCCTGCGGGACGGCAGAGAGCACGCTCTGTGCAACGGCGAGGCCGGCAGCCGGGTCCGTCCATTCCTTCTCGGTGCTGCCGATCTCGACAAAGAACGAAGGCCGTTCAAGCCCGGTCGGCCCGTGGTGCGTCACCTCGTACGAGATCCGGTAACCCTCGGGACAGTGTTTTGCGAGCGACCGGAGGGTCGCCTGCATCATCGCGGTCGCAGCGGGTGCGAGCGTACGGGCGGTCCCCCCCAGTTCCGCCTCCCTGAAGTTCCCGGTGACATGCACGGTCAGGACCGGGATCGGGTTGGTACTGTAATGCCGTGAGATAAAGATGACAAGCCCGGCATCGGTTTTCCTGTCGATTCCCTCCGCGTGGATCAGCCGTTCTTCAACATCGATGAACTCGTACGAGCGTCCCTGCTCCTGCCATTGTGTACCGTCAGCATCCAGCAACTGCACAAGGTGGTGCCGGATATTTTGTCCTGCCAAGTCCAGCCGGGAGCTGACGAATGCGATTCTCATTACGAACCGGTTGGCAGTGCCGGACGATTAAGCGAACGCTTCAAAAAAAATACTTCAGCAAACACTATGAGGAAGTACATAAGATACTGTTGCCATGGACTCAGACAAGATTGCGCAGGCATTCAGGGCAGAAGGGATTGAGAAGAGCATCACCTGCCCACAGGCATTTTCGATTGCCGGAAAGTTCCAGATTCACAAGAAAGATATCGCTGAGTACTGCAATGCCAACGGCATCAAGATCCATGGCTGCCAGCTGGGCTGCTTCAAGTAAGGTTGTAAAAAAAACTGCTCTGTAAAAAAACATTTTTTCAGGTTAAAAAATACCCCCCTCTTGCGCCGCCAGTCCCCGTGGGGCGACGGGGCGCATTGCGATGACCTAAGTCAGGGTGCAGGTAATACGTCGTCATCGCAATGGAGGGGGATGCCGCATATGCGGGTTGTGCCTGTCCGGACCCTCCGAAAAAATTTAAATAATCTTTATAACTGTGAATGAATAGAAACTGACGTAAGTACTGGAGGACTTCCCTTGCCGCAATCCAATACCATATCCATTCTCGTGGTCGACGATGACCCATCCATCCTGGACGTCTTCAGGCTCATTCTCGAGCAGCAACCGGGGTTTATTGTTGAGACCCTCGCCACAAGCAGGGAAGCGCTCGACCTGCTGGATACACGGTACTTCGATGTGATCATAACCGACTTTTCCATGCCGGACATCGATGGCCTCACCCTGCTCCGCGAAGCCCGTGCGCGGGGCTGCCAGTCCCTCTTTGTAATCGTCACGGGAAAACGGCTCGCCCATATTGCCATGGACGCCCTCAACGACGGTGCTGATTTTTACGTCCAGAAAGGTCCCGACATCACAAAAGAGTTCAGCCGCTTAATCGAGTTCATCAATACCAGCGTGCCGAAGAAGAATGCCGAGCTCGAGATAGTCGAGTGGGAACGATTCTACCATTCCGTTGTCGAGAGCTCGCCGGATCTCATCTGCCGCGTGCTGCCGGACGGGTCGCTCACGTATACGAACGAATCCTGCATGCATTTTTTCAAAAAGCAGTACAACGACATGATCCGCGAGAACCTCTTTTCCCTGATCCCCGCGGATGAGAAGTCAGTGGTCCTTGCCCAGCTCCAGAATCTTTCCGCCGTGAAGCCGGATGTCCTTTTAGAACACCGTGTCCAGACAGAGGGGGGGGAAACCCCGTTACTCCAGTGGTATTACCACGGGTTTTTCTCGGAGCACGGGGCGGTCTCGGAATACCAGGTCGCGGGGCGTAGTGCGGAGGGACTCATCCGGATCGGCGATAAGGGTACGGCGAAGACCGCTCCTGCACCTGCGGCAGCAGCTGCCCCGGCACCGTCTTCAGCACCGCAAAAGACCGATGCCTATGACTGGAAAGGCCTCGTCGATACCATCCAGTCGCTCGATAACCCGGTCTTTGCCATTGACAAAAGCGGTACGATCATTGCGTGGAACAAGGCAATTGAGCAGCTGACCGGTGTCGAGACATCGCAGATGGTGGGGAAGGGACAGCAGGAGTACGCGGTCCCGTTCTACGGGAAACCAACCCCCATGCTCATCGACCACATCTTCCTGCCGCCCGGCAGTCCTGCGGCCGCAGACCTGCCGGTGATAAAAAAAGTCGGAGACACCTATATCGGCGAGATGGAGCATGTAAAGATCAAGGGCAAGCCCATGCTGCTCTGGGGCAAGGGTTCACCGGTCTATGACGGAAAGGGTTCCCTGATCGCTGCCATCGAGGCCATTACGGTTGGCGAGCCTCAGACGGATGCGGATACCGGCAGCCGGGAGAAGTACCTGGGCGGGATCTCGAGCATCACCATCAAGGCCTCCGGGGAGGGCATAGGCGGTGCAATTGCCGGGGCTATCGGGTCGTCGACCGGCGGGTACGGGGTGTATGCCACCGACCAGCGGGTCTTTGTCATCCGCAACCCGGATCTCGATGCCGAGAAGATGCAAGGCGTCCGGTTCAGCACGTTCATTATGGACGAACTCTTTGGCATGACGATCGACACCCGCCAGAAGTCGATCAAGGAACTGGAGCGGCTCAAGATCTTCGAGGGGTGGAAAAAGGATATTATCAGCATCAACTTAAAGAAGCCCGTTCTGCTCTCGGGATATCTCACTTTCATAGTGAACAATGCAGGGTCTTTCCGGATCTACATCGACCATAAGAAGTCCTTCACCCATCTCGAGCAGCTGATGCAGTCCTTCTGCCCGGAGAAGATTAAGGTAGAATAAAAACAGGGCCGACCCGGCAGAAAACCACGGTCAGGTAATACGGGACCGGGCTGTAATGTGCATAGCCCTTATCACCGCATCTTCCGATGAAGAACAGGGAATCACGCCTTCGATATCCCAAGGGGTCATCCCTATTGTCATCAGACAGTGAGAGATCTACTCCATCCCCCCCTCCCGGTTGATCACCATCAGCCGGAGCTCGGTCATCTCCTCGATCGCGTACCGCGGCCCCTCGCGGCCGAGACCGGAGCCCTTGGCCCCGCCATAGGGCATCGCGTCGGAGCGGAAAGTCGGGATATCGTTCACCTGCACGCCGCCGACCTGCATTCCGGAAAATGCATTCATGACCCGGTTGATGTTCTGCGTGAAGATCCCGACCTGGAGGCCGTACTCGCTGGTGTTGGCGATCCGGAGGGCTTCATCGAAGGTATCGTAGGGCGTGACCGTAATGACCGGCCCGAAGACCTCTTCCCGGTTCACCCGCATGGCGGGCGTGGTATCGACGAGAACGGTAGGGGTGAACAGGGTATTCTCAAGCGTGCCGCCCGTGAGGATCTGTGCCCCCTGTTTTACAGCCTCCTGCACCTTCCGGTAGGCCTCCTCCGCCTTGAGCCGGTCTATCATCGGACCCACATCGGTTGCCGGGTCGCGGGGGTCGCCCACGTGAAGCGCCCCGACCGCGGCAAGGATCTTCGATAACGCCAGTTCGTACACCGGGCGGTGGACGAGTACCCGCTGCACCGATATGCAGACCTGCCCTGCGTTGATGAACCCGCCGGTCGCGATCCGCCGTGCCGCATAATCGAGGTTTGCATCCCCGTGCACGATCACCGCTGCATTGCCGCCAAGCTCGAGGCCCACCCTTTTTCTGCCTGCAATCGTGCGGAGATGCCAGCCAACGGTACAGCTGCCGGTGAACGAGAGATAGGCAACGCGGGGGTCGCGGGCGAGCTGTTCTGCCCTCACACCCGTACAGGGCACTATGCTGATCGCCTCCGGCGGCATCCCTGCGGCAAGGACCATCTCCCCGAGAAGGAGACTCGATACAGGGGTTAAGGACGCGGGCTTGATGACCACGGAGTTACCGGCGGCAATGGCCGGCGCAAGCTTGTGACAGGCAAGGTTGAGCGGGAAGTTGAACGGGACAATCCCGATCACCGGGCCAAGGGGGAACCGCTGGAGAAAACCCGTCCGCCCGTGTGTGTCCTCCGAGAGGTCCAGCGGGATGATCTCCCCGTAGAGCCGTTTTGCTTCCTCTGCCGATGTGCGGACGGTTATTTCCGAGCGGTTAACCTCGCTTGCAGCAAACTTCCGGGTCTTGCCGCCTTCCATCACCATGACATCGGTAAGCTCGTCTGCCCTCCGGTGAATTTCATCCGCAATCTTAAAGAGGATCTGTGCCCGGGCATGCGAGGAGAGGGCCTTTGTCTGCTCAAAACCCCGGCAGGCCGCTCCAACCGCCTCTTTCAGCTCCGCGTTTCCTGCCTGGCAGACATCAGCATACACCTCACCCGTATATGGGAACCTGACTTTCATGGTCCGGGGGGTGTATTTTTTCACGCCTCCGATCAGAAGGGGGTACGTCTCCATCCTTATCACTCACGCTCGATCATTTTCCGGCATTGCAGGCCCGGTACCGGGACGCTGCACGCCGCTTTCCCAGTACATCATCCCAAGGGATCCATAAAAGAATGCCTGATCGGGTGGCGGACGTCAGCCGGGGTAAATACAGAAAAAAAAGAGTTTAAAAGAACCGTATTCACATCTTGGTCAGCTTGACCGGTACCCTGTAGGTAATGTCCTGCGAACCTGACTCTTTCCGGTCATCTGCGCAGATGTAATACTTGCTCTGCCGCTTGATCGTGAAGGTCTTTTCTACAGCGGTCGTAATATCATTGAACTGGGCGAGCGGCACAACGCTTTCGTACACCCACACATTATGGACCCCGTCCCACTGCGGCTTGGCCTCCCGGAGCGCGAGCTGGTCGTTCTCGTCAACAAAGAGGACATTCACATTGATCGGGTTACCACTCGGCGGTGCCGCGTTAAGTTTGAACACCTGGTCGGGATAGAGATACGTGGCGCCGAGGAGATCCTGGACATTGATGCAGGAGAGGTCGTTGAAACGGACAGTGATAGTCGTATCGATATCGGCTGCCTGCGTGGTAATGGTGGCAGGCGGGGCCTGATAGGTTACCACCGGAGCGGCTGTCGCCGGGAGGGGGGCCTGCGTTGGTGCAGTTGTCTGCTGCTGCTGGGATGTCGTGCATCCGGCCGCAATGGCCAGGATGAGGACCAGCACTGCGATAAGCACATAATATCCTGGGATCTTCATGATGTTGAATCTATAAGATTCCCTTATATTGGTTACGGTTCTGATCTGAGCCTGCTTTCGTGAGGAACCGGTTGTCGCCATCTCTGGTTGCCCGGGGCCCGCAGATCCGGGCCGGGGCAGGAAATGCACCAGCCATCAATGGGAGAAAAACTACTTTGTGCAGTGGCGCCAACATTCCTTCACGCACACCAGGTGCACCCGGACAGGGAAGTGGGGTTTTGTGAAGGAAGTCGCCGCGAACTTCAACATAAAAGAGATCGAGCGTGAGGTGCAGGCATACTGGCGCACCCATGATACCTACAAGGCGGTCAGGCAGCACCGCAGCATGGGGAAACCGTTCTTTTTTGTAGACGGTCCTCCGTATACCACCGGCCATATCCATATCGGTACCGCATGGAACAAGATCTTAAAAGACAGCATCCTGCGTTACCACCGCATGAACGGGCGTCATGTCATCGACCGTGCAGGCTACGACATGCACGGACTTCCGATCGAGGTCAAGGTCGAGCAGGAGCTCGGTTTTGCATCAAAAAAAGACATCGAGAAGTTCGGGATAGAGGCATTTATCGGGAAGTGCCGGGAATTCGCGCTCACCAATAAGAAACTGATGGACGAGCAGTTCGAGAGCCTTGGCGTATGGCTGGACTTTGCCGGCGCTTACCAGACCGTGAAGCCCGAATATATCGAGGCCGCATGGTGGACCCTGAAAAAGGCCGAAGAGAAGGGAATGCTCGAACGCGGTTACCGCGTGGTGAACTGGTGTCCCCGGTGCGAGACGGCGATCGCGGACGCCGAGGTGGAGTACTGGGACGAGAGCGACCCCTCGGTCTTCGTCAAGTTCCCCCTCCAAAACAGGCCCGGTGAATACCTCGTCATCTGGACAACAACACCGTGGACACTCCCGGCCAACGTCGCGGTTGCCGTCTCAAAGGACTTCGAGTATGCAAAGGTGCGTGCAAAGAAGGACGGGCCCGAGGAACTCCTCTGGATTGCTGAACCGCTCGTAAAAGCCGTACTCAAGAAAGCCCGGTACAAGGACTTCACGATCCTTGAGACAAAGAGGGGTACAGACCTCATCGGGTGGAAATATGATTCCCCGCTCAATACCCAGGTACCGCTCCAGCGGAATATCGACCACAAGGTCGTTTGTGCGGACTTCGTTGCCCTTGAAAATACCGGTATGGTCCACATCGCTCCCGGCCACGGCTGGGACGACTACGTGCTCGGTACAAAGGAGGGGCTCGCAATTATCTGCCCGGTAGACGGTGCCGGGAAGTTCCAGATCGAAGCCGGGGAGTTTGCCGGCCAATATGTGCGAGACTCCAATGAGAATGTGCTCGTGGCACTCGGCCCCCACCTGCTCGCGCAGGAGAAGGTCTCCCACCGCTACGGCCACTGCTGGCGCTGCAAGACCCCGATCATCTTCCGGGCAACCTCCCAGTGGTTCCTGAAAGCCTCGGAGATGCGTGACCTGATGCTCTCAGAAGTGGAGAAGGTCACATGGTATCCCGAGTGGGCCGGGAGTGCCCGGTTCTACGACTGGATTAAGGAAGCCCGTGACTGGTGCATCTCGCGCCAGCGCTACTGGGGCATCCCGATCCCGGTCTGGGTCTGCCCGAAATGCAACATGTACCGCGTGATTGGTACGATCCAGGAACTTGAGGATCTGAGCAAAAAGCCCCTTCCCGATCCCCACCGCCCGTACGTGGACGAGATCACGATCCCGTGCCAGTGCGGCGGTACGATGAAACGGGTCGAGGACATCTTCGATGTCTGGTTCGACTCGGCAGTCGCCTCGTGGGCAACGCTCGGGTACCCGGGAAGAACCGCAGAGTTCAACGCCCTCTGGCCCGCGGACTTCATCACGGAAGGGCAGGACCAGACCCGGGGCTGGTTCTACTCGCAGCTCGGCGCCAGTACCATCGCTTTTGGCAAAGCCCCGTACAAGAGTGTCTGCATGCACGGATTCGCTCTCGATGCCGAGGGCAAGAAGATGTCTAAGAGCCTCGGGAACGTGGTGAACCCCGCGGATGTCATCGAAAAAGTCGGGGTCGATGTCCTCCGCCTCTATATCCTCTCGTCCTCCGCCCCGTGGGACGACCTCAAGTTCAACTGGGAAGGCGTGGGCACGATCAACCGGGCTGTCAACATCCTCTGGAACGTGTACCGCTTCCCGCTCCCGTATATGATCCTTGACAAGTTCGAGCCGCAATCGAAGGCAGGGGTCTGGGATGACGAATACATCCGGGCAAACCTTCACCGGATGCCGGACGAGGACCGGTTCATCATCTCCCGGATCAACTCGGTGGCGGCAGTTGTCGATGAAGCGATGAAAGGATGCCAGCTCCACCGTGCCACCCGCGAGCTGGTTAACTTCATTCTCGAAGACCTCTCGCGCTGGTACGTCCAGCTCGTCCGCCCCCGCATGTGGCTCGAGGGCGAGAGCGAGCAGAAGGTATTTGCGTACGAGACGATCTACTACATCATGCGCCGGCTCACCGGGCTGCTCGCCCCCTATTGCCCGCACCTCACCGAGGAGATCTACCGCAACCTGCGGTGCAGTAAGGACCCGGAAAGCATTCACCTGCTGGACTGGAATGCCGGCGATACCGCTCTCGTGAATACCGTACTCGAAGGTACAGTCGCAATCGTCCGCTCGTTTGACGAGGCGTCCCAGAACGCACGGCAGTCCGGGAAACGGAAGCTGCGGTGGCCGGTGGCGGAAGTGGTCGTAGTCACGAGCTCCGATGCCGTGAAGAACGCGATCGGCCGGCTCAATGCGGTCTGCATGGACCGGGCTAATGCCCGGAAGGTCTCGGTCATCATGGGCCGGTGGGACCGGGTCGGCTGGCATGCCGAGCCCGTGATGAAGACGCTCGGGAAGGACTTTGGCAAGAACTCCTTTAAGGTCAAGGGGCTCATCGAGGCAGCCGATGGAAACACGATCAAGGCAGCGATCGATACCGGCAAGACATACATGCTTGGCAGCGGCAGCGAGACCTTCGAGATCGGTGCGGATCATGTGACATTTACCGAGAAGCTCCCGGCAGATATCTTCTCTGCACCCATGACCGATGCCACGGTGTACGTGGATGTTGCTCTCACTCCGGACCTTGAAGCGGAAGGTTACGCCCGCGAAGTGATCCGGCGGATCCAGGATATGAGGAAGCAGCTCGACCTTATAATTGATGATTTCATAACAGTCGATGTTCAAATCAAAGATGACCGCATCTATTCACTATTGAATCAGCAAAAAATCGGATTAAAAATTGTTAGTGATATGATTGCAGATGAAGTACGATCAACTGGGCCAAAAGGAGGTCTGTTGTCGTTCCTGAAAGAAAATCAAAAAATGTGCGATCATGAATCAATAAAAGATTGGGATATTGAAGGAATTCCAATGACAATTGGGATTTCTAAAGTTGGATGATTTTCAATGATGGGGGCTTGATCCCCCCATACCCCATTATGATAAACTCCGCCACCCCCGGCGGGGCGCCCCCGCGGCGGGTCGGATGCTTTTCATATTGTTCGAAGATAAGATTTTTTT
This sequence comes from Methanoregula sp., assembly GCA_003157895.1. Classification (GTDB taxonomy): domain Archaea; phylum Halobacteriota; class Methanomicrobia; order Methanomicrobiales; family Methanospirillaceae; genus Methanoregula. The sequence goes on from PMKW01000172.1 coordinate 10,586, forward strand.
AATTTGGGTTTGGATTTGTTGAAAATGTATTTATGACAAGGAAATAATGGAGATACTATGGGAATTTTTGGTAAAAAGGGACCAAAAACAGCTCGTGGAACGATGAATAGAATGGTCGAAGGGGACGGACGTAAGAATTACCACACTCAAACAAATGATGAAATTTACAATCTTTCTGGCGGTATCTTTGGTAAAAAAAGAAAAAAGTAAATTGCTAATACAAGATAGCGTTTTCAATTCGGAACTGAGTGTCTTTGGACCAATGTTTTACCAAAAACGTTTTTTTCAAAGTTAACCTGATGTTATTTTTAAAAAAATCATACGGAGTCATCGCACTGCGCCCCGTCCCCCACGGGGGACTGGTGGCGCAAGAGGGGGGCTGCATATTTGTATCAACGCTCTTCGCGAATCTAAAAAATATCTTCAACCAGGTTCCGATTAATATTTTGCTCTGGAGGATTCCTCTTTATCTCTGACCCCCCGGGAAGGAGGCCGGCATATCCCCCGGCCGGTACCCCCCACGTCCCAAAGCACCACCCCTCCCTTTTTCGGTCCTTGTAACGTTGCTACATATGACCTCCCCCATTCCCGCCGGAGACTGTCTGGTTATTCCGGCCGGATTCCGCGTTTTTGGGAATTATTACCTCCCGGATCCGAGGATTGAGGGAAACGAGGTACAACCGGGCCCATAGCGGGCTCCGATTTTCCAAAGGATTTCGAGGGGTTTTCTTACGGCAAGAATCCCCCTCCGATAAGACAAGTCTGTCGGGCACCTGTGAGGCATACCGAGCGCTCTGATAGTAATCATCTCATTCAAAATTTTTTTACAAAAATAAATTTACAAACCGGGATCCGTTTTTCAAATCGCAATCGCGATCACGATAGCGATCAAAAAACATTCCGGAAAAATCAACCAGCGATTTTCATTCCGGAATCGATCGGCGATTTCCGGATCAAAATCAGATCCCGTTTTTCGTTTTGAAATCGATCCGCGATTGAAAAATGA
>PMKW01000049.1:0-399 GCA_003157895.1 Methanoregula sp.
CCGGTAGCCCATCTTCTCCGCGAAGTTCTTTGCATCGCGGATTGCTGCCGCCGGGCGTTTGCCGCGGGTCATTTTACTAAGGTCCGTGTGCCGGGTTGAAGGGTTTGTGGTTGAGCGAGGGTCGGACAGTATACTTTGGCAGGGGGGTGATCGCACGGCCGACCACGAGAATGCCGGCACCGGGTTTCAGGGCGTCCTTCACGATATTCATGCGGATGCCTCCCTGCACCTACCCTGCGGTCTCTTCCCCAATCCCCGGCAAAGACTCATCCCCGGCCTGGAATGAACCTCCGGTCATCGTGCCGACAATCCGGTTAATTTCCCTAACCACTGCCATCTGATGAATTCAAATGCCTCCGGTCAGAAGATTGGAACAAACGGTTGCCTGACTGTCCCGGT
>PMKW01000049.1:452-3729 GCA_003157895.1 Methanoregula sp.
CGCAGGTCAGCAACGAGGAAATCCTCGCAGTCATCACCGGCATAGAGTCCACCCTCGGGCGCCTTGCCTATATTCTCCCGAAGATTACCACGCGGGTTGCTGCGCTGATCTGACCAGCCTCTTCTTTTTTCCTTAACGAAAATCCTGAATGGTTACCGGGAACTGGTTTTTCCTTTTTGGGGATCGCCTTTGCCGCAATCTTGTCATAGCGGAGAGTTAAGTTACCCCCCGGGATAATTCCCTCTGTACCGTGAGACATTGCGCAAAAGACCCTCCAACAGAAGGGATGTAATGATCGCAGTGATTTCCTTCACAGAACTCCTCAAGCATATACCCCGATAAGACGAGGGAGTGCTTAAACTCATGCTCAGAGAAAAATGGTGCGTCATCTCCGGCTCTCCCCCCGTGTTTCTGGGGGCCGATAGTCGGCGGTTGAGGAAACGCAGGAAGATGAGAAAATGAGAGCAGATAGTGAGATCCGGACGTGAAAAGTTGAGCGCCCCGGCTGGGATATTGACTGAAATTAAATTAAGTAAAAAAACATTATGCTGACTTAAAAGTCAGTCATAACCCTGAACTGGTCGCTCTCTTCCCGGTTCAGCTGGTCGAGGAATTCATCCGCAGAATGGTCGATATCCTTCGATGCAGTGATTGCATGGCCGACCCCAAGGATATCCCCCCGGTCTTCAGGATACCTTTCATAACGCTGGACAGATGCCACCGGCTGGTCCGTCGGCTGCCATGGGAGCCCCTCCCCCTCCCGGAATAATTCACACGATCTTTGCAAAAAATGCAAATTATCAACAGGATATTACCCAGACTGCCCGTATTATTGACAATCGGATGATTGCATGGCCCTCAAAACGTTCTCGGATTGCACCAGGTGTCAGTATCTGACTACCTGTGATGTTCATATTACGGGGGGGAAGCACAAACACAGCGCAGGACCGGATAGCTGCGAACTGGATATCCGGCAGATGCCAGGGACGATTCAGAATAAATGTCCTGATGCAAAAAAAGAGAATTTTTCATTTTATTCACGCGGGAATACAAATTATCGAAACCCGCGGTTGCTCCGTTGAAAACCCGCACCATACCCCAAGGAAAAACCCGGGGAAAAACCCGGGGAAAAGCCCGGGGAAAAGCCCGGTCCTGATTTCCGGTTAAAAAAACCAGATGGTGACAGATGGCGGGATTTCCCTTGTTGTATTCACCGGGTCAGAGAAAAAGAAAATAATATCCGGGATCCGGACTCGCGGCTTCTTCCGGGTCCCGCACCCCGTATCGGGGATATGGGGAGCGACTCATCTGCGATCTTTTCGGCAGCCCGTGACGTCAGGTCATTTTGATCGGATGGGAAACCCCTGGTTTCTTTTTGGTTCGCCCTTGACCTTACTGCGGGAACTGGTTGTTACTTCCGGGATCGCCTTTGCCGCAATCTTGTCATAGCGGAGAGGACAGTTACCCACCCGGGATAATTCCCTCTGTACCATGAGACACTGCGCAAAAGACCCTCCAACAGAAGGGATGTATTGATCGCAGTGATTTCCTTCACAGAACTCCTCAAGCATATACCCCAATGAGACGAGCGAGTGCTTAAACTCATGCTCAGAGAAGAATGGGGCATCATCTCCGGCACTCCCCCGCGTTTCTGGGGGCCGATAGCCGGAGGTTGAGGAAACGCAGGATGAAGAGAAAATAAGAGCAGATGGCGAGATCCGGACGGGAAAAGTAAAGTGCCCCGGCCGGCCCTTCCACTTTTCGCGGGCAGGGACTTCACCGGGTATGATAATTTCGAAAAAAAACAACTCTGCGCAAATCCGCGTAATGACGATACAGGGAAGATAAAAGCGGAAAGTATTTTTAATGTCACAAAGACTTTATAGAGCCAAAAATGGTGAGTATCAGATGAAAAACACAACACTATTTCTCGTTTTGCTGGTAGTCTTTTCGACAATATTTATTGCCGGATGCACTCAGCAGAAATCTGTCGTAACGCCTACGCCAACACCGGCGGTAACCGCAGTACCGACAACCCTGGCAACCGCAGTACCAACAACCGTAGTTCAGACTAACCAGACAACCACGGTCACGACCAACCAGACAACAGCGATAACCACAGTACCAACAACAGTGGTCCAGACTAACCAGACAACAGCGATAATTGTCGTATCAATGACAGCGGGCCAGACTAACCAGACTAAATAACCCAAAAACTTTTTTAACCTCAATTTTCAACGGACCTTTCAGATAGCAACTGATACCTGTATGCAGTCCAGACAGCTGCTGCTCAATAGCATAATCTTTTGAAACGAGAGTTGGACTTGAAAAACGGTACTCCCCGGCCGGGACTTTGACTTTAATTAAATTAAAAAAAATGTGTTCTGGAGAAACCCTCTTTTCAAGTGATGATCTTCTCCCTTGCGCCAACCCTGCCCCCCATTGGGGCGGGGGCGCATTGCAATGCCCCGGCATTACCTGAACGAGAACTTTCTCCACGATAGCATACAGGTAATACGGCATAATCCCAATCGGGGGATGCCATAGCGGCAGGAGCAGAGCCCAAAAGAGCGTCATAATTAATATCAAATGAGTTCTACAGTGCAAAAAAAATGCATGATGCTGGCTTAAAAGTCAGTCATAATCCTGAACGGGCCGATCTCTTCCCGGCTCAGCTGGTCGAGGAATTCATCCGGAATATGTCCCATATCCTTCGACGCAGTGATTGCACGGCCGACCACGAGGGTACCGGCTCCAAATCTGAGAGCGTCCTTCACAGCACGTACGGGATGAGCGCTTTCACTTCATGCCGGTACCGCTCGTAATCCTCCCCGAACTCTTCTTTCAGGAACTGCTCCTCCATGAGGATCTTAATCAGGAACAGAACAAGGATAACGAGCAGGCTGATGAATGCCAGGAGGGCACCGGTCGCGATCGCGGTCCCGAGGATCCCGGTAAGAATCCCGGTATAGATCGGGTGCCGGACGATAGCGTACGGGCCGGTGCGGGTGATCGTATGGTCCTCGTGGATGGCGGGACGGCTGCTCCAGTTTGACCCGAGATGCACCCTCGCCCATACGGCAAAGCAGATGCCGAGGATCACAACGAGCAGGCCGGCGATGACGACCGGCAGGAGGTCGGGAAGAACGCGGGTCGCATAGAGCCAGGGGGCTGTCAGGCCGGCAGCGAGGAAGATGACGCCGGCCGGGAGCCCCATGGTGGTGAGAAAGCCGAACCGGGAGGTCTGGCGCTTGAGGGGTGTCCGGTTCCGCAGGGC
>PMKW01000049.1:3834-4063 GCA_003157895.1 Methanoregula sp.
GAGGAACTCATCCGCAGCATGTCCCATATCCTTTGACGCAGTGATTGCACGGCCGACCACGAGGATGTCAGCGCCTGCCTTGAGAGCGTCCTTCACGACATCCACGCGGATGCCGCCTGCAGTCGCAACGAGCAACTTGCCGCCGGCCGCTTTCTTGAGTGCCGGGATGTCGCCCCAGGCATGGGCGGTCTCCTCGACATCGATCGCACGGTGGAGTTCCACGATGTCC
>PMKW01000197.1 GCA_003157895.1 Methanoregula sp.
TTGCAGATATCCGCGGTCTTCCGGTCTGCCGGCGTCTGCCGGATTTCCGTTACTTTCAGCGGGGGGACGCCTTCCTTCTTGGGATCATTGGAGGAGACGCAGTGCCCGATTCCCTCTCCTTTGAGTGCAAGCGCTGCCCGGTGTCCTGCTCCCGACCGGAAGGAGAACTCAACCCCGTATCCCGAGAGGTCGACGCCTTTTGCGATCGCTTCGCTGAGCGCCTGCGTGTCGTGGATCCTGCCTGCCCGACGGTCCGTGATGATGCCTTCCTTTGAGATCGTGGCAAAGTTGCACCTGAAGCCGATCATGCCCGGCTCCATATGGATGCCGGTGCCCTCGCACTCGAGCGGGCCCCGGCCGGTATAGTATTTGTGGGGATCGTAGCCGAGCAGGGCGAGGTGGGCGGTATCGGAACCCGGGCGGATGCCGGGAGCGATGGTATCCATGATACCGCAGCACCCCTCCGCAGCGAGCTTGTCGAGAACGGGTTTCTTTGCAGCGGCGAGCGGGGTGAGTCCATTAAGTTCGGGGCAGGGACGGTCGGAAATGCCGTCAAGGACAATAAAAAGGATTTTATTCGCGGTCATTCGTATGGAATGGTTGGGCGGGCGGATTAATTAGGTTTCTCTGAACCATCCGTTGCCGTCAGGCAGGGGATGGCTGGAGAAGAACCCGAAAGGGTTCTCCGACCGCTCGAACCTCTTTCCTGAGTATAACGAGAGAACCATAAAAGACCCGGCCAAACGGCCGGATAGTAAAGTTCCGATACATTATCCGGCAATCGAAGATTTGCCCGGTAAATCTTCTCTTCCCCGGGGTTCTGATGAACCAGTCGAAAAAAAAGAGATTAGCTGGTATCGATCTTTGCTGCGATCTGCTCGACCCTGGACTTGATGATCTCGACCCTGCGGGTGGGGTAGATGGTCTTGACTGCCTTGAAGAGATCCCGCGAGATCTCCCCTGAAACGATCCCGGAAAGGAGCGTGTTTAAGTCCCATGCCTGTGCCTGGACTGCGACAGCCTGCATAATCGCGTTCCGGATCGCGTGCTCCTGCGAGATGTTGGCACGGGCGAACGTGTAGCAGCAGATGGTCAGACGGACTTTCTTGCCGTCCTTGGTCGTGACCGGGACGATGCAGTCNNACAAGCGAGCGGAGGTAGTCGCGGGTGACCTCGTGACCAACGAACTCGGTGTATGCCGAATCCCCGGTAACGTTTGCGATCTTAAAGCTCATCTTCATGTGCTGCTTGGCGTAATCGTTGGTGATCTCGCCGAGCGTGGCGGTCATGATCCGGCCGACAACGCTCTCAGCATCGTTCGCAATGGTATCACCGATGTATGCCTTGCCGAGGTTATCGGGGACATGCACCTTGAACCAGCTCTTGGCTTTCCAGCCTTCAACTCTTCTTCCTACCTGTTTCTTCTTTGCCATACTATCACCTGTTTTGTGTGGTTCTCTGTTTTTTTGCAGCGGAACATGCGTCCTCCGCAATTGCCAGGTTCATCAGATAATCGTCCATTGATGCAATGACCGACCGGAGCTGTGTCCCGGTGATCGTTGTTATGACCCTGCCCTCTTCCGCCTTCGTTTCCATGCTGCGGAGGTTGTCCGGGGCCAGTGCCGCGGAAACACACCGGGCATTTTCGTGCACGGTCGTGATGGTACCTTCGATCTGCATCATGAGGCAACCGCCTCCTGCCAGCCTTTTGCGAACATTCCTACCTTGTCGCAGGGGATCGTTGCCCCTGCCCGGAGCAGGTGTCCGCCGCCGTTCCCGCCGCAGGATCCGGCAAGGGCACGGACGAGCGGCCCGAGATCTGCGGTCGTGCCCGGCGGGCAGCGTGCCGAGATCCGGCAGAGATCCCCGCCCCTGGCATAGACCAGTACAGGGACTGCGTGCGGGATGTCGCGGGCAAGGATGTCCGAGACATCGCTTGCGAGTGTCGCGTTCGTGATCTCGTACACCCCTTTGTGACCCTCGACCGGGTGAGCGGTCCTGACCGCTGCAATGACCCGGCCGTGGTGCTGGCGTGCGATCTCCCATGCCCGGTCAAGGTTGTGCGACGAACGCATGCAAAGCGTGGCGGCGATGTCGCCGAATCCGGCCTTGCCGCAGGCATCGATCACTGCCGTAAGGGCATGGGCGTCCTCAATCACTTCGCGCTGGAGGTGGAACGTGTCGCCGTAAACCGAGAGCAGGCTTGCTGCCGTGGTCTTCGGGGCCGCTTCGAGCACAACCTGCGAAAGGAGCGTATCGAGTTTTATCCCGTCGCTGCCCTGTGCCGGGTCACGGGACTGGCCGATAATATCAGCGATGCGCTCTTCTGCGCCGCTGATCCCGTCGAGGTACGGGCCTGTTGCCATATACCAGCGCTCAGTCATATCCCTGCCGGGCAGGGTGATTCCCCGGTCCGGTACGATGATCCCGTTTGTGATCCCCTCATTGAAGATCTCGAGGTTCGGACCTTTCATCTGCTGGCCGTCGCCGATGATACCGGGTATTACGAGCCCTGCAAGGTCGCGGTTGTCCCCCAGTTTCTGGGCAACGTAATATGCGGTGCCTGCTGAAGACAGTTCGCGGTCGCCGTCAATCCCATAAAGCCGCGGGTTGACGTGGAATTCACCTTCGGACAGCGGGAGGTGGTGGTCGACGACTATCACGTCACGCGGGAGGTCTTCCGTGCCCGCTCCGAGATCGCAGAGAAGGTATGCGGTATCCCCTCCAAGATCGGACAGGGCGATTTCCTGCCGGACACGGAGCCGGAAGCGGATACCCGCACGGAGCATCGCGTGGCAGAGGATCGAGGCAGCGGCTATACCGTCTGCATCGTGGTGTGCATACACCTCGATGAACTCCTGCCTTTTGATCCGGTCTGCTACGGTTCCCGCTGCGGTCTCAAGTGACATGGTTTTCTGGACGATTTACCTGAACACTTACCTGGACAGCAGGATCTCGGTGTTCTCCGGCTTGTAGACCCAGCCGGCAGGCAGTCTCCTGCTTCCCGTGTAGTACCTGACGAGCCTTCGGACCTTGGACTCGACCAGCTGGAGCTGGCGTTTGTTGTGCAGGTCCTTCTTGTTGTCCGCGAGATGTTTCCTGAGACCCAGTGCCTTGATCATCAGGTCACGGAGATCCTCGGGGATCTCGGATGCGACCTTGTTTGCTCTCAGGATGTCCCCGATACGCTTGCCGGTCGCAAGTTTCACATCGGGAACACCGTAGCGGTCCCGGAGTACCAGTCCGATCTTCGCGCTCGATGCGCCTTCCTTTCTCAGATCCAGGATGATCTTCTCGATAGCCTTGGTGTCCGTGTTGGACCACGCGGGCGCCTGTTTCCGGTAGGGGCGGACTGAGCATGACTTGCCCCTTCTTCGGGCATGCATTCGTGCCATTGTGTAGCCTCCTTGTAATAGACAAGAAAGTAAGTCCAGAAAAGTCGAGTATTGGTTACTGACTCCCTGTAATCCCAAAGCCATCTTTGGCAGTGCGGTGTCGCACGTCGGACTTACATCTGTCAGCACAGGTAAAAGTGCTGATCATCAATCTACGGGGGGTATAATAAGAGTATCGGATACGGTTGAGAAGTTTTCTGAACCTGCCAGTTTATTTTCCGGCAACCAGTAAATACCCCCGCCTCCCACCACCCATTACTGATGACACCCCTACCTATTGAGCTCCACCCTGTCGGCTCTGTCCGCTCCCCTTATAAGACAAAGGGGGACGCACCCCGGCAGGGACGACTCTCCGATACCATCTCCGAGATCGTGATTGAAGAAGAATATCGCCCCGCCCTCTGGCAGATCGAGGGAAGAAAACATCTCTGGATCCTCTGCTGGTTCGACCGGGCGGACCGGACGATCCTCCGGGCAGTTCCGCCTGGTACATCGGTCGAGAAGGGCGTGTTCGCCATCCGTTCTCCCGATCGCCCGAACCCGGATTCGCTCTGCATGGTCGATCTGATCGGCGTAAAAGACGGTGTCCTGAAGGTACGGGGGCTGGACGCGTTTGACGGGACGCCGGTCGTCGACATCAAGGTATATTCGGCCGAGATCGACTGCGCATGTGAGGGTTGACCGTTTCGGGACTTTCCCCCCGGGCGGGTGCTCTTGGTGCCGGAAATGGATTGATAACCCGCTCCCCCGGCCGTTCCGGCACAGCTGCTTCCGGAATCCATAAGAGAATACGGGCCATCTTTTTCAGGCAGATCATCCCCCGTCGTTCCTGACGGTGTCCCGTACCCTTTTTACCTCACAAAGAGAACGGGATACTACAGATGGACAAGATCCCCCTTGAGGTGCAGGGCGAGGACTCCCCGATCCGGTTCCGGGACTGCTTCTCCGTACGCTACATCCAGTCCTCCGCCCTCCTCTGCCGGCTGGCATTTGCGATCGAGCAGGAGTACCTCAGGGGAGGTCCGGTCCAGCCGGATGCCCAGCTCCGGCATCAGGCCTTCACCCTCAATGCGATCCTCTCCTCCGTCACCTTTCTGGAATCCACTATCAACGAACTCCACGCAGATTCAACAGACGAGGAGTTTTCTGCCATCGATGAAAAGCACGAGGCGCTTCTCAGGACGATCGGGAGGCAGTGGCATAATCCCCGGAACTTCGACCGGGCGCCGATGCTCACCAAGTACCAGACTATCCTTTCCATTGCCGGCCAGCCCGGGTTCGATGAGGGGGACCAGGCATTTGCCAATGTCCGGATCCTGATAGAGATCCGCAACCACCTCCTGCATTATACCCGGGAATGGGTCGTCATCCACGACCGGCAGCACCCGGGCCGGGAACCGGAGAGCACATCGGACCATTTCGAGAAGATCCTGTACCATACGTTCGCCTCTAACCCGCTGGCCGGAAAAAATGTCCCCTTCTTCCCGGACCGTTGCCTCGGTCACGGGTGTGCGGAATGGGCAATCATGAATAGTATCATCTTTGTGGACGAGTTCTATCGCAGGCTCGGTATGCCGGTGCTGTACGAAGGGATCCGGGAGGAACTGGGGACGCGATAGATCTTGAGGAGGTTCCCTATCTTATGAGATATGATTTTATCCTCCAATGGACGTTACTTGATTACCGGTACCGTTTGTTCTACGGTAACGGCTTCGTCGGTTGAGGAGCTAGCGGAAGTAATAAGAGAGCTTCCTTCACGGGCGGGGACGTAATATTCCCACCGGTCGCCACTGGAAAGTGTACCGGCAAAGACCCAGACCGGTTCGAGAAATTCCTGGGATTCGTACTTCTCCCTCTCATAATATCCAAGCTGTATTTTATCGACATTCAGCTCGCAGTTGCATTTTGGGCGATGACCTAGTAATTCCCCCCGTTCTATTTTCTCGATTGCTATGGATACGGGAATTACCTGCGCGGTTCCGGCAGGTTCTATGGTATGCCAGACTTTATTGAGATAGAGGAGTTCTCCGTTCTCTCCGAGTTCAATTCTGATGAATCCTCCCTCTCCACCGACCGGAATTCCACTAATATTTCGGTAAAATTGAACAGTTGTTGAGACTGGTTCCCTATCAGTTACCTGATGAGTTTTGGTATTATAGGTTTCAATATATTGGGTTTCAACAGAGGAGAGTTGAGCATCCGCTGGCAATCCTCCATATGACAATAATGCATTGTCAGACGCTAAAGGCGCTTCTGCTTCCGATGTTACATTAGGACCGCTAGCAAAAAATGTTCCAGAGAAATAAAATGCCGTATCGTTTTCTTGTGGGACAACCCAGTACAACATGACATTATCAGGAGTCGGGGGAATGGTGGTGCAGATAGTAATGTCCCCGTATTGAGTTGTAATCGAGTTTGCTCCGATGCAGGAAGGTTTCACGATTCCTGTTTGTTGCAGGAAAATGGCCGCGAGAATTATTACACCGGTTGCTGCAGCCAATAGTATCCGGTAAGTGCTCGCCGTAGTCATGGGAGCACCGGAGCCGGAATCGTTATGGGAAACGTGTGTGCGAAAAATATTGGTATTGGGATATTCATGAAAATTTCACTAAAAAATATTCTGCACGATATATTATAAATCCACTGAGATGATTTCCGGGTTTTCTTTTCGTATTTTTGCGATACCCTACGCGCAAAAACGCCTCGTCGGGGTTTGCGCTACAATAGCGCATCCTCTCACTTTCGATGGCATCGGTTTCATTCTCATATCGCTATCATAACTGTGCCCCGTCCCCCGGCAGGGGACTGGTGGCACAAGAGAGGGGCTGAATCTACTCTTAAAAAAAGGATGATGAAAAACGATTATTTCTTCCGGCCTTTCTTCTTCGGCTCATCCTTCGTCATCGACATGAGGTCGATGATATAGGAGCCTTCCCTGCCAACGCTGACGATCCGCTCGTCGCTCTCGGCCATCTTCTCGAGGTTCAGCTCATAGGAGCCGGGCGAGACGATCCGGATGGTCTCCACCCGGTCATACATCTCGACCTCTTTTGTCTTTTTCTTCGGTTCGATGACCTCAAGGACTTCCTCCTTTGACTCAACCGCAATCTCCTGGAGGGTTTTCTCCTCCAGCACGTCCCTGTTCAGCTGGTCTTCCTTGACATAGAGGAACTTCTTGTTGCCGCAGCTTGCGCACCCTTTCAGGATCTCGGTTGACCCGTCCTTATATTCCCGCCCGCATTTTGTACATTTGTGCGGCATTGGTACTCACCCGAAGTATTCGAGCATGGTCTCGTAGAGATCTTCCACATTGCGGCCATCAAGCCCGGAGATCGCGACGACCGGGTGCTGGGGAAACGCGCTGCGGATCCTTCCCGGGGCAGCATCCGGGAGATCGATCTTGTTGGCCACGATGATCACCGGCAGGTTCCGGGCCTCGATGATCCCGATCATCATGATATTGACCTGCATGAAGGGGTCAAGGGACGAGTCGAGCATATAGATGACCCCGTTGATATCCTCGCGGAGCCAGTGCATTGCCTCGGCAACACCCTCGGTTGCTTCCCGGGCACGGATGATCGCCTCGTCTTTTTCCATCCCGAACTCGAGGAACTCGTGGTAATCGACCTTGGTTGTGACCCCCGGCGTGTCCACGATATCGATGGTCACCGTGCTGCCGTTTGCCCCGGAGATGATGATATCTTCTTTCTTTCGCGCCCTGCGGGTCTCGTGCGGGATCTCACTCACCGGGCCGAGGGCATCCCCGGTCCAGTCGCGGGCTATGCGGTTTGCAAGGGTGGTTTTCCCGGCATTCGGCGGGCCATAAATGCCGATACGGGTCCGTTTCTTCTTAAAAAAGCGGGCAACGAAACCGGAAAATTTCTTTTTCATTTTGCCCATGGTCTGATAAAATATCTTCAAACTCCACCTCATAGGCTGCTTATGTGTACAAAAGTACTGGCAGTCACTCTCGTTCGTTATTAATGTATAGAATACGCTCTTTATTATGTTTCTTATAACGGCCGCTGCTCCCCCGCCGGTCAAAAAAAACCAAGGCCGGCATTTTTTCGCGGCGCGGTATTACTATGATGCATGGGCGTTTGTCCCTGCCACATTGTATTTATACAAGTGAAAGGGAGTATGCTAATTGTAATCATCAGGTACAGCACTTCAAGGAGGTGACTCATGAAAAAGACTACAAACGCGATCCGGTTTGAGACCCGTGTTCCCCTGCGTGACATAATGAATCGCAAGCTGACAACGGCTGGCATCGGCGCGACCGTTGCAAGAGCGGCCAAAGCCATGTGCCATGACGAGGTCGGCAGCGTCATCATCCTCGACCACAACAAGCCCATCGGCATCGTAACCGAGGAGGACATTGCATGCAAGGTGGTGGCACTGGAT
>PMKW01000130.1 GCA_003157895.1 Methanoregula sp.
CCCCGGTGTTCAAGATAATAGGTCAGGAGGACGTCTTTGGCATCCTGGGAGTGGACGGTTTCGGGACGCGCCTGCACGATGAACAATTCCCCGGTGATCCCGTCCTTTGCCCATTCGATATCCATCGGGACAGGCTGGTGTGCCTTTTTTGAATAGTGGTCCTCAATCCGGAGAGCATACCGTGCCAGCACGAGGATCTCGTCATCCGTGATACAGAAACGCCGGCTGTCCGATTCGGGGACTTCCACATTCCTCGTCTGGACCTTGGAGGTTCCCTGCCCGTAGATCATCTTGATCTTCTTATCGCCAAGGTTTTTCCTGACAATGGCCTTGTGGCCGGTCCGCGCCGTCGGTTTAAAGACATAGAACTCATCCGGGTTGACCGCTCCCTGCACGATGTTCTCGCCAAGACCGTACGAACCCGTGATGAAGACCACGTCACGGAACCCGGTCTCGGTGTCGAGCGTGAAGATCACTCCGCTTGAAGCCAGGTCGGAGCGGACCATCTTCATAACGCCGACAGAGAGGGCAACCCTGAAGTGATCGAACTTCTGGTCGATCCGGTAGGATATCGCCCGGTCGGTGAATAAGGAAGCAAAACATTTACTGCAGGCCTCACGGAGCGATTGATATCCACGGATGTTCAGGTAGGTCTCCTGCTGGCCGGCAAACGACGCGGTGGGGAGGTCTTCAGCGGTAGCCGAGCTTCTGACCGCGACATCGGTGTCAGGGCCGTACTCTTTGCAGAGCCGGTCGTAAGCAACCCTGATCTCGTCCCAAAGATCGTCGGGTATGCCGGCGCCGAGAATCATGTCCCGCACTTTTTTTCCCCGGACCGCGAGATCGTCGAGGTTGGTCTTGTCGGTGCCGGCCAGCGTACTCTCGATTTTGTCGATAATGCCCCCCTTCTTGAGAACATACCAGTATGCGTCAGCGGTGATGGCAAACCCGTTGGGGATCCTGACGCCTTCCTTCGTCAGGTCCTGGTACATCTCGCCAAGGGAGGCGTTCTTGCCCCCGACACTGGCAACATCTTCGTTCCGGATCTCTTCAAACCAGCGGATATAGTGTTCAAGGCTCATACCACAGTTTCCGGGTGAAACTCTCATATACATTGGCTTTCGAACCAGATTTTGAAACAACCGGAAAAACCAATCCAGCGCTGGATAACGTCCGCAGAGGTTATCCGGTTTTTTGTGCATCAACCGGTCTGTATCGCGGATATGATCCTTGAGCATCGCCGTACCGGAAATACCGAATTCTTCTCTGGCAATCAAACGGAGGCCGATAAAAAAAGTTTCTTCATAAACGGGCTTACTCGCAGCACAGCTGCCCGGAGCAGATGCGTAAAAATCCCGGGCTTTCTGTGTCGTACCGGTCTCAATGATAAGCGGGATGATGAACGAAATATTCAGGAAGATATCCTTGACTCCTCCCGGAGATGGCGATGTCCGCTGAAGTGGGTTTCTTCTTCAGCTGTATCGGTTCGAAAGTGAGTTTCTTTTCGATTGTTACCCGGATCCGTTCTCCTTCCCTGAGCGGAACTTTGCCAACCGGTTTGAGGACATTATTCTCATAAATGCATTCGATTGCCTTGCTCAGGGAACCGTTACCTCTCGTATAATGGATTTTGGTCGGGAATTATAACAGGGTTTGCGGACGAGGCAGTGGAAATTCATCCTGTTGAACGAATGTTGAAAGGAAGGCTTCCCTTGGTATCAGGGATCGGGAGCGTTTCGATTTAAGGGAGATTTTTCCAGGAGCGGTTGCTGCCGGAGCCGGGACTCGCCATGGTGATGATGATCTCATCGTACTGCCGGCTGACGCTCGTCTTTGTCCCGCCCGGGATCTCCTCATCGCGGTTGTGCACGTTTACTATCCCGCCCGGGGGTCGCCATCTTTCTCTCCCTGATGGGCCGGGTTCTCCTGATAAGGGAGGTTGTGCATCCGGAGATGCCGCGGATGCGGGCGGTTTGCGAGCGGTTGATGGCGGGGACAACGGGGCAAGGAACCCCTCCCTTCAGAGAGTTGCCGGCATCGTTATGAGGGGTGGCAAAGGATTTTTTTTTAAAAGGTAATTAATGGCATTGAAATTTTTAATAGCATTAAAAAAATCCAGTTGTATGCGATTCAAAATTGAATCCTAATAATATTTATAGTACAAAAATATAACCTGAAAGATTGTAGGTCGGGTTCACCAAGCAACGAAACCGGTGGAACCCGATCCTGCCCGTAAGCATGAGAACATTATCTTCTGTCCTTATGAAGATTTTCCCATACCTTTCGAGCGAAGTGTATGGAAAAACATAAAGGAGAGAAAAGAATGGAACTACGAAATATCGGAATCGCCCTGCTGGCCCTTCTGCTGGCAGCGATGGCGATAGTGCCTCTCGTAAGTGCAGCGGAAGAACAAACTCACGCAGCCGGCAGTACAGCAATACAGCCTGACATCGATCCCAATTATCATCCGGTCCGGTACGGAATACTGGATGAGCCTCCCTTTGTAAAGGTGACGAAAAATCCCAATGACAATCAAGAGCAGATCGAATTTGTTTACGCGCTCGTATCAAAAGAATGGCTCGCGACAAACGGACTGACCGATAGCAACGGTTCGGTAACATTCTCAATCCCGCGCCGGCAGGTTCATTTTGTCAAACAGCAGGCAGGAAATCCGGCCCATGTGCCAACGGATTTCTTAGGCGAGTCTTCATCACTTGCTGACAACCCTGTGTCAGTGCTCTGGGCACCGAAGAATTTGCTCCAGGTAAGGGAAAATGGCGAATCCGTCGCGATTACCTGTCCCAAAACGATGCTGCTCAATTTCAATAACATGAAAGAAACGAAAAGCAAACTGGAATCGGCAAAAAGTGAAAACTTACTGATTCCGGAAGTTCCTGCTGATTCATCAGCCACTCCAGCCATACTGAGTGTAGCACCAGCATCAAGTGCAAGCATGGCGGAACGAAGATACTACTCTGATTATTTCAACCTGCACCGGATTAATGGTGTTACCGGGAAAATGCAGCCGGCGGGTTTCTCCAATTCCGGCGAATCGTTTTTCAGTTATCATGAAATGGAGCTATATCTTCAGCAACCCACTGATGCGGTCGAATATATCGTTTACCACAGGACTGATGGAAGGATAATCGATTATGTGTCTGTTCATGATGATTATGCATTGTCAACCCCGCTCAGTATGGATGTCACCTATCTGTCCACCTATCTGGAATGGTACTTCTATGTTGAGAACGGGCCGGTCTGGTACATGCAATTCAGGAACCCCATCTCAGGAACCTGGTATTCGGCATCCCATACCGATACCATGAACCTGTCCCATTATGTGACGCAGATCACTCCTTCAACAGAACTATATCTGAACAGTGTCCCGCCGACCCATTACTTCTACACCCGGACATCTCCGTTCCAGGCTGACTGGACCCGGACCGTCGGACTGTTAGGTGGAAATGAATGGCACACTCCCCAGGAGACAACCAGTGCCGGCAGTCTGCCTGCAAACAACCAATATGTACAGCTGACCTCGAACTGGGACAGCTCAGGAAGGATTGTCACAACACAGGTATGTGGATCCAATGTGGCATAACCCCCACACATTTTTTATTTTTAGGATTTCATAAAAGATATGGCGGAGCATGATGGAACGTAACACATGGATAGTAATCATTTCAGCGCTCATCCTTGTTTTTATCCTTGGATCTATTTTCTGGAATCCCCTGCTGGAAAGAATTGATGCGCAATTCTATCCGCGATTCCACCCCGGGATCTGGGACCAGCCGGTGATTCGCCCTCCGGAAAATTCAACGGCCGGGTTCACCGATTATCCGTTCATGTTCCAGTACAATTTTACTGCATCCACGGGGTTTGCGTCAGCATACAAAAAATATTACCGGCCTACATTTGTGATCAGTAAAGGCAGGAACGCGACCATTGTTCTTGACATATCCTCAGCGACAAACCATCCGGTTACGGTAACGCTGGCTGCGATTGATGATCTTCCTGCAGGAGGAATTTCTTTTAACAGACCTGATAGCATGGTTATCGAACCGGGAAAGACTAGGCAGATGAACCTTGAATTATCTGCCTCCCCGGAGGCTGGACTTCCCGAAATTCCGGAAAACGGGGAAGAAGAGGCTCATCAGTACCCGGTGGGAGTCTGGCTGCGATCAGAGAACTGGTCGGTTGGCCAGGGATTTTATCTGAAGGTAGCCGGATAAAAACAGTACTAAAGATCATCATTCGAAGAATCTGGTCATCCCTCAAACGTCCCGGGGAACGCTGGAATGAAAAGAAGGCCTGTTTCCCGGTTCGGGCTTACGTTGGCTCATGTGATTTAAACGTTTGCAGAGATGGTGGTGGAGGGGCACCCATACCGCCGGAGATCGACAGACGGGATTCGGCATATGCAAAGAATGGGGGCTCAGCTTGCCAGGACAGCCAGGAGAAAGATACCCACGGTCCGAAAAAAATGCCTTTGTGGGGAATGAGCAATTATGGTACAGGGATAGTCAATGGGAACCGATGCAGTAAGTATCCATCAATACCGTTCCTGAATACGTGGATAAGCCCGGTATCGAAGACCAGCAGTACCTCCAGGAGATCATCCACCGCCGGCTCCCTGATGCAAAATGCACGGCCATTTTCAGCCGGGCAAAACAGGCAAAAGCAGATGTGCCAAAACAGGCGAGCCGGAGCGGGACCGCAAAGGATCTTCCGGCGGATCTGAATGATTGAACTCATCCGGGATGAGCGGTTCATAAAGTCGTACATTACGGGGGACCGTGATCACCCGGCCCCTTCATTTTCACCCCCCTTTCCCCGGGTATAAACGCCCACCCGCCAGAAGGTGAGTCTGCAGGTGTGTTCTTCCATTACTGATATTTCCCGGGATCCATACCCGGCCGGCACTGCTGACTTCGGGACCATCGGGAGCATCGGGGAGCTCGAAGGCGTGGCCGAAGGATCCGTCTGGCAGCATTTCGAGCGGCTGACCGCGTT
>PMKW01000164.1 GCA_003157895.1 Methanoregula sp.
CACGCTATTCCGGAAAGGCAGAATACGGGATTGTCCGTGGGATCCGGGCAATTTCCGAAGAGATCTAAAAACATTAACCGGCATTAACCCGTGGCCAAACGGTGCCGGGATCGTATTGGGGCAGGGGCGGGTGACCGGAGAGGGCTTTTTTCAGGAGGGGATCCTGGTTGACTTTTTTTTCGGAAGGAACGTTTTTGACGGGTACGAGATCATTCCGGTGATTCCGGACGGTGCAGGGAATAATCCAAGATCCGAAAAAAAAATTCTCCCAAGGAAAAAAATCGTGAGAAAAATTACCCCATCCACCCCATCACCGCCAATCCCGCAAGGAACCCCAGGATAGTCCCGCCGTTTAGGGGCGGGAGCCCGGCCTGCGGTTTTCCGGACATGACGAAGTGCAAAAGAACGACAAGCCCCACCATTGAGCCGATAATCGCACCAAGCGCCGGGAGGTTGATCATGCCGGCCAGCCGCCAGCCTTTCAGGAATACATTGGCTGATACCACGAGGATTGACGGCATAATCATGTCCCCCATGCCGATGATGAACGCCGCCCGCTCCCCACCTTCACTCAGTTTTCCGATACCCTCCTTGATGAACGAATAATTGCGCCGCTTGGGGACCACGAACAGGATCGGGGTTTTCAGGTCGATGACGCCCTCAGCGAGCGTGATCATATGCTTGGTCTTGTATACCGAGATCGCATCGTAGACCGCGAGCAGGACCAGAAGGATGATAACCGGCCAGACATCGAGTGACGCACCGAATATCGCAGCCACACCCGCCCCGATCAGGATACCCAGCCCGTCGATCACGTACCATTCCGGGTATTTATAGAGAAGGGCTGTCGCGAGCACGGAGAGGAGAAGCACGATGCCCGTTGCCACGAGAGTATCAGCGGTTATTGAAGAGACCAGAACGGCAGGTACCACGGCCTCCCACCAGCCCTGTGTTGTCACAGCGATCAAATCCATAGCAGCATAGACCACTGCCATGAAAATGTAGACAAACGTGAGGAAGATCGAGATGCCGATTATCGTTGCAATAACCCTTTTGAAGTCATACCGGATCAGGACAAGTAAAAAAGCCGTAAAAACAAGCAGGATCCCGATGAAGATGACCGGGTTTGCCATCGATTCGGGATCTTCGAATGCGACGATGCCCGACGCCTGCACGGGCAGGGAGAGCAAAAGAGCTCCGATCTCCACGGCGAGGAGCAGGAAGGGCATTGCGAGAAAGGGGAGGAGGTTTTTCGTATCCAATCGGGCATCTCCGGACAAGTAGTTAGCTTAATTAGTGTGCTCTCATCATCTAAAAACATGGATATACGCGAATACCTGGTCGATATCCTGCTTACCGTCGTGATGATCGTCTCCTCGCTCGTCCTTGTCACCCGGTTCTGGCAGGACATCATCATTGCGGTTGCCACCGGCCTGATGATTCTTGCGCTTGGCGGCCTTTTGCTTTCGCTCAATATCAAGATGCGCCACCTTGAACGGAGCGTGGTGATCCGCGAACGGCTGCTCCGCACCAACCTCGAGGAGATCTCGGGCCGTATGCAGGACAAATACGATATGGCACTCTCCCATCTTGACGAGCTGATCGGTGAATTTTCCAAGCGTGCATACAAATAACATACGGTTACAGGAGCAGGACAGTACATGGGCGTAGCACTGCGGGACATCATTGCCGAATACAAAACACCGGTGACATGGGAGGCCCTGCCGGGTATTGCTGCCATCGATGCCAACAACGCGCTCTACCAGTTTTTGACCATCATCCGGCAGCCCGACGGGACGCCCCTGATGGACCGGCGCGGGCGGGTCACGTCCCACCTATCGGGCATCCTCTTTCGGGCGGCCAGTTTCATGGAGAAGGGGATTAAACCGGTCTTTGTTTTCGATGGCAAGCCGACAGCACTCAAGCAGGCTACCATCGATGAGCGCCGGAAGCTCCGCGAGACGGCCGGGGAAAAATGGAAGGACGCGCTGGAGCGGGGCGACGAGGCTGAGGCATACAAACAGGCCCGATCCTCGACCCGGGTAGATACTTCCATTGTCGAAACCTCAAAGGATCTGCTGCGACTGATGGGGATCCCCATCGTGCAGGCTCCCGGAGAAGGCGAGGCGCAGGCATCGCACATGGCGGCAAAGGGGGATGCCCGCTACGTGGTTTCGCAGGACTACGATACCCTGCTNNNNGAGATCGGGATCCTGGTGGGCACCGACTTCAACCCGGGGATTGAAGGCGTGGGTGCCAAGACCGGCCTGAAGATCGTCCAGAAAGGCGAATTTACAAAAAAAATCCGGGAAAAACAGCCGGACTTCGACCCGGCACCGGTCATGGAGATGTTCCTTCACCCTCCCGTGACCGACGAGTACTCCCTTGCGGCCGGGCACCCGGATGCAGAAGGGATCCGGCGCATGCTCTGCGACGGGTACGACTTCTCGCCGGAACGGGTGGACAAAGCGATGGAGGGGTTCACAGTCAAGGCCGGCCAGAAGACCCTTGAGAGCTGGTTCTGATACCGGGGAAAAATGGTATGGACCGGCCAGTCCTTTCATACCAGTGATTCTTGTTATACGCCCTTCCTGCCACAGATACCCTGTCCCGGGCCCCTTTTTCAACTGAGCCGGACGGGGCTTATGGGGGTCTCCTCTTTCTCAACAACAACCGCCGTCCCATACGCGAGCAGCTCGGTCATCGTCTGCCCGATCTCCGATGAGTCGAACTGCATGCTCACAACTGCATTTGCCCCGAGTTCCTGCGCATGCTCCCTGAGCCGGCCGAGCGCCTGGTCCCGGGACTGGTTTAAGAGTTCCGTATATTCGTGGATTTCGCCACCAACGAGAGACCGGAGGCCGGCCGTAATGTTCCGGCCAAGCCCGCGGCTTCTCACGATAAGGCCCCAGGTAACCCCGATCGTCCTGGTAATCTTATAGCCAGGCACGTACGGTGTGCTGACAATGATGATCTCGTTCGTCATGATATCTTCAGTATAGTATGGTAAAGCAGGTAAAAAAGAAGGAGCTCTCTGAATTCTGGCAAAGATTGGGAAGACAGGGACTGTGCGGGGTAACTTTCCCGGCCCGGGAATACACGGTCCCGCAACCGGGAAATAATTATCTATAAACCCAACCAGCGTCCACCTGTTAGCTAAGAGACCACCCATGCAGCTTTCCTCCTGCAAAAAGACCTACAATAACGAGACGCAGCGGGCAGTCCCGCTTGCAGAGACCCTTGCCCGCATCGAACCCAAGGTCCCCGCTGCCGGGATCACCCGCGTTGCCGATATCACGAGCCTTGACCGGATCGGTATCCCGGTCTTCTCCTGCATCCGGCCTACGGCAATGGACGGGGCCATCACCGTGTATAACGGCAAGGGGGCAACGGTCGAGGAATCACGGATCTCCGCCATCATGGAGGGTATCGAACGGTACTCCTCCGAGATGCACGACCGGCGGCTCCCGCTGGCAACCTACCTGGAGATGTTCGCACGGGGACGGACTCTCGACCCCCGTGACCTGATCCTGCCCGAAAGTGCGGATATGGACCGGCTCATGCCCTGGTACGAGGGGTTTGATATCGTCAACAATGAACCGATCTTCGTGCCTGCCCACGCGGTCTTTCACCCGCTCCCGCCCAACTACCGGGGGCTTTTCCGGACCAACACCAACGGCCTCGCTTCGGGCAACACCTTTGAGGAGGCGGTCTTCCACGCCCTCTCGGAAGTGATCGAGCGCGATGCATGGTCTCTCGTCGAGGCCTGCCGGGATACCGGGCCGTGCGTCACAGGTATGACCGACCCGGCAATCCTCGAAATGCAGGAAAAATTCGCAAAGGCGCAGGTAGAGGTGAAAGTCCGGGATATCACAAGCGACATCGGCATCCCCACGATGGCTGCGGTCGCCGACGACGTGCTCCTGAAAGACCCGATGCTCCTCACCATCGGGATCGGGACGCACACCAGCGCCCGGATAGCGGTGATGCGGGCGCTCACCGAAGTGGCGCAGAGCCGCCTCACCCAGATCCACGGGGCACGGGAAGATACGACGCTTGCGGAGCTCCGGAAGAAGATGGGCTACGACCGGGCAAAGCGGATCAACAGGTACTGGTTTAAGGACAACGGCACGGTGGACTACAGCACCGTTCAATCCTCTGATACCGATGACTTCAAAACAGATATCGAGAATATCATCGGATCCCTTGAAAAACAGGGCATGGACCGGGTCATCATCGTTGACCTGACCCGGGAAGAGATCGGGATCCCGGTTGTCCGGGTGATTGTGCCGGGCCTCGAAGTCTTTTCCATGGACCAGGAGCGCAGGGGAGAACGGGTGAACAATGCACAGGATCATCGTCTTTCTCGGGCCCAGCCTTGAGCGGGAGTCCGCAGAGACCATCCTTGCCGCGGAGTACCGTCCCCCGGCAAAACGCGGCGACCTTCTCCGGGCTGTGCAGGACGGGGCAGGCATCATCGGCCTGATAGACGGTGTCTTCCACCAGGAATCGGCAGTGGCGCACCGCGAGATCCTCGCTGCGATCAGGAAAGGTGTAACGGTAGTTGGCTCCTCCAGCATGGGCGCATTACGGGCTGCTGAGATGGACACGCTCGGGATGACCGGCATCGGGGAAGTGTACCGGATGTACAGGAGCGGGGAACTGGTTTCCGACGACGAGGTCGCCCTTGTCTTCGATCCCGAGTCCGGGTTCTCCCTTTCCGAACCGCTGGTCAATATCCGTTTCACGCTTGAGGAGGCAAAGCGGCAGGGTATCGTCACAGTGCGGGACCATACTGCCCTGCTTGCGGCTGCGAAATCCATCTTCTACCCGCAGCGGACGTACGGAAGGATTGTTTCTGAAGCGGGCGCTGCAATCGATCAGGAGACACGGGAGCGGTTTCTTGCATGGGTGAAACTTCATGCCGTTGATCAGAAGAGGAAGGATGCGGTTGCGGCGCTGGAGTATATCCGGGGGATTGAAAAATAAGAATTCCCATAAATCCGGTATGACGCTCTTGGGGCTCCGCCCCGCCGCTGGGGCACCCCACTGCGATAACTACGTATTACCTGTTTTGGGATCTTGAGAAAATAAAAAGTAAGAACCACCCTGAACCGCCGCGGGGGCGCCCCGTCGGGGGCGGCGGAACAATCTTAACCGGGGGTTTTGGGGGCGAAGTCCCCCATCAGCTGTTGTTATTATAGTGAAAATGAGGATTTCACTCCACCTTCGCCCATACGTACGCGAACCGCTGGAACGCGGTGATGTGCCCGAAGATGCCGAAGAGGATAAAGAGCCAGCCGAACCACGAGAGGCTGAACCCGAGAACATACCAGTTCATCGGGAAGAGCAGATCCACGACACCGACAACCAGGATGAGCACGAGCCTGTCCGCCCTTCCCAGGAGCCCGCCGTAATACCGCCCGACCCCGACCGCTTGTGCCTGGGTGCCGAGATAGGATGACATCAGGACACCGGTGAGAGCAAGAACGCCGATCTGCCACGGGACCATGCCTCCGGCAAAGATCCCGGTAATGATAAAGATGTCCGCGTAGCGGTCTACTGCATGGTCGAGGAAATCCCCGCGCCTGCTCTGGGTCTTCATCTCCCGGGCAACCGCCCCGTCCATGGCATCGCAGAAGGCATTCAGTGCAACAGCGACAATCCCCCAGAGTTCCAGCCGGAGGAAGAACAGGATCCCCGCTGCTGCCGAAGCCACCAGAGCGGCGACCGTGAAGAAGTTCGGGGTGAGCCGGCAACGGATTGCGATAGCAACCAGCGGATCGAAATACACTTTCGCACGGGAACGGTACTGGTCAAGGGTCATGACTGGTTCACCTCAAGATATTCTGACCAGTCGATATGGCCAAAGTCAGCCGGGATCTTCCCTTTGAAAAACCCTTCAATCCGGTCGGCACAATAACCTGCGTCGCGGCCGGTGGTGTCAAGCTCGAAGATCTGCGAGGGATCAAATTCCCCGGCCGTCTCGATCAGGCAGACATCGAGGGCCTCGGCATCGGCGTTCTCCCGGATCTTTGCCTCCCGGTACTTCCGCCGGGCGAGGCGTTTTCTGAGCTCATCGGGACGGCAGCGGAGCACCACGATCTTATCGCAGGGAAGGTAGTGAGCTATGTGGCCTTCGACAAAACCGTCAACCGGTTTGAACTCCGCAGCCCAGCGGTCCGTATCAATGATCCGGGCATCCCGCTCCTCATCCTCACCGGTAATATAGGGACCAACGGTGGAAGTCAGGTGGACAACCGTCTGTCCCCGACGGGAGAGTTCGTCGCCGATCATTGATTTCCCGGTACCGGGCGTTCCCGTGATACCGCACATCATAGGGAGTTTATCACCTGCACGAACCGTTCGTTCTCCCAGTCATCGCCGATGCTGACGCGGACGTAGTGATCCTCAAGGCCGGTGAAACTCCGGCAGGAGCGGACCACGACACCCTTCCTTGCGAGCTCCTCCACCATTGCGTCGCTCTTGTGGGGGGAAACGTCGACCATGACAAAGTTCGCGTCAGAAGAAAGAACCGGGTATTTTACCTCCTCCATAAACCGCTTCCGCCAGCGTCTGACCTGTGCTATGTACCGTTCTGCATGGGCAGTGTCCGACAGGGCAGCGGCTGCTGCCGCCATCGAGACCGAGTTGACCGTAAACGGGGTGCCTGCCCGCTGGTACCAGGGTGGCAGCCATCGCGGGGAGAAAGCGTAGCCGATCCGGAGCCCGGCAAGAGAGTGGACTTTGGAGAAGGTCCGGCCAAGGACGAGGTTCTCGTGCTTCTTCATCAGGGGCAGATAGTCAATTCCCGAGAACTCAACGTAGGCGTTATCGAGGAAGAGCAACCCCTCGATTCCTTCAAGGATCTCCCGGACAACTTCCGGGCCTGTTGCATTCCCCGTGGGATTGTTGGGCGAGCAGAGGACAGTGATCTTCGCATCTTTTGCCGCCCGGATCAGCTTCTGAGGGTCGACCGAGAAATCCGCTTCACGGGGGATTGTGATAACTTCGGCTCCCTGTCCCATGGCTGCAAGGGTATAGAAGGAGAAAGTAGGCGTTGAGATTGCTACCTTCTCGCCCGGCTCGACCAGCGTGCGGACGATCGTCTCGATAACCCCGTCCATTCCGACACCGGTAACGAAATGGTAATCGCCGTAGTGCGCCCGGAGGGCGTTCATCAGGATATTCGCCCGTTCATCCGGATAACGGTTGACCGTCCGGAGTGCATCTTCCGCCGCTTTCAATGCTGCGGGGGAGAGGGAGTCGGGGTTCTCATTGCTCGCAAGCCGGGCGATGTGGTCCATCCCGTACTCGCGGGCGATATCTTCAGCCTTCTTTGCAAAGGCGTAGCCGCTCTTCTTCTTGTAGCAGGCTCTAACCAAGCGATCCATTGATAACCTTCACTACGCGGTCGATCTCGGCATCGGTGATGGTGAGCGGGGGGACGAGACGGAGGTTGCCGTCTGCTGCGCAGTTGACCAGCACACCCTGTTCCGCACACTTTTTCTGGATTTCCGGGCATTTGTCGCCGATGGTCATCCCGATCATCAGCCCGCGGGCACGGGGATTGTATTTCTTCAGTCCCTCGCGGAAGCGCTCGCCTTTCCGGCTCACATCGGGGAGGATCTTCTCAATAACCCCGATCGTTGCGAGGCCAGCTGCACAGGCAAGCGGGCCCCCGGCAAAGGTGCTGCCGTGCTCGCCCTTCTTGAACTCGAGGTCCTCGCGGGCAACGAGTGCCCCCATGGGAAAACCGCTCGCGATCCCCTTGGCGAGGGTGACGATATCGGGCTTCACCTTCGTGTGCTGCATGGCAAGCCACTTACCGGTACGGCCCATGCCGGTCTGCACCTCATCCACGATCATGAGGGCGCCGCTCCTGTCGCACACCTCGCGTATCCCTTCGAGGAAACTGTCAGGAGGGATGATGACGCCGGCCTCGCCCTGGATGGGCTCGACAATAACGCCGGCGGTATCGTTATCAACGACTTTGCGGAGTCCGTCCACGTCCCCGTAATCGATAAAGGTCTTGACCATTCCGAGCGGTTCAAACGGCTCACGGATCGCCGGCTTGTGCGTCACAGCAAGCGAACCTACGGTACGCCCGTGGAACCCGTGGGTAAACGCGACGAACTTCTTCTTACCGGTCCTGACGCGGGCGAGCTTGAGCGCCCCGTCCGTTGATTCAGCACCGGAATTGGAGAAGAACGCCTTGTGCATACCGGTGATCTCCACGAGTTTTTTCGCGAGATCTCCCTGGTGCGGAACATAATACAGGTTCGAGCAGTGGATGAGCTGGTGCGCCTGGTCGCAGATCGCCTTTACCACCGCGGGGTGGCAGTGGCCGGTGCTGCAGACGGCAATGCCTGCCACACAGTCTATATATTCCTTCCCTTCCGCGTCCCATACCTTCGAGCCCTCCCCTTTGACAATGGCAATCTCGCGGGAGAACGCAGGCATATAATAGCACTCGTCGAGCGCTTTCATCTGGTCTGTTGTTTCCATTGTTACCACAGTTAAATATTTTTTCACCATTCATTCGTATTCAATCGTTGCCGGCGGTTTTGCCGTGATATCGTAGACAACCCGTGCCACGCTCGGGATGTCTGCGGTGATTCTCGACCCGATTTTTGTTAAGTGGTCGAAGGGAATATTGAGCGGGTCGGCAGTCATGCCGTCCCGTGAATTCACAGCTCTGACGGCTACGATCCACCCGTGGATCCGGTTATCTCCCTTGACACCGGTGCCGAGACCGAGGAGGGCCGCAAAGCACTGCCAGGGGCGGTACTTTTCTACCAGCTCGTCCTCGACGATCCAGTTGGCTTCGCGGATGACGGCAACCTTCTCTCTCGTCACTTCGCCAAGCACTCTCACGGCAAGCCCGGGGCCCGGGAACGGCATCCGGTGCTGGATCTCCTTTGGCAGCCCGAGCGCTCCTGCAACCTCGCGGACTTCATCTTTGTAGAGATCGCGGATCGGTTCGATCACCCTGGTAAACTCGATGTGGAGTGGCATGCCGCCAACGTTGTGGTGGCTTTTTATCCCGCCCTCGCTCTCGATCCGGTCCGGGTAGATGGTACCCTGCAGGAGGCATTTTGCCCCCTGCTTTTTTGCCTCCCGCTCGAAGACACGGATGAACCGCTCCCCGATTGCCTTCCTTTTCGCCTCGGGATCCGAAATCCCCTTGAGGGCGTCGAGAAACTCATCCTCTGCATGCACAATGTCGAGATGGATGGAACTGAAGATCGTCCTGATGCGATCGGTCTCCCCTTTCCGCATAAGGCCGGTATCGATATAGATCGGGATCAGATTTTCTCCGATGGCACGGGCGGCAAGAGCCGCACAGACAGAGCTGTCGACACCCCCGGAGAGGGCCAGGACAACTTTCTCGTTCCCTGCGGCGGTCCTGATCTCCTCTATTGACTTCGTGATGAATTTTTCCGAATTGACCATGGTATTCTCCGTTTTCGCATATGGTCCTTTTTATTTTGTCCGCTTNNGAGGGGCGGGTCGGCCGTGACTTGAACTCCGGGTGGAACTGGGTGGCAAAGAAGAACGGGTGGCCCGGAAGTTCGAGACACTCCATCCTGTTTTTATTCGTGGCCGAGAAGACCATCCCAGCGTTCTCCAGCTGTTCGATGTATGACGGGTTCACTTCATACCGGTGGCGGTGGCGCTCGACGATCTGCTTCTGGCCATAGAGCCTGTTCGCCAGCGTGCCATCGCGGATGTCTGCTGTGTAATCACCAAGGCGCATCGTGCCGCCGAGCTGGTTAAGTCCTTCCTGCTCCGGAAGGAGCGCGATCACGTGCGTCCCTTCGCCGAACTCCTCGCTTGTGGCATCGGGAAGACCTGCCTTGTTGCGGGCGTACTCCACGGTCGCCAGCTGGAACCCCAGGCAGAGACCGAGGAAGGGGATGTTGTTCTCGCGCGCAAACTGAATCGCCTCGATCTTCCCCTCGATGCCCCGCTTCCCGAAGCCGCCCGGGATCAGGATGCCATCGTAGTCCTTGAGCGAGTCCCGCTCGTAGCGCTCTGCGTCCAGCCATGCGATCTTCACTTCGGTGGACAGGGAACGGCCCGCGTGCTTGAGTGATTCCTTGATGCTGATATACACATCCTCGATCCCATACTTGCTCACGATGGCAACGGTCACCCGGTTCGTGTACTCCTTGTTCACGATCCGGTACCACGTGGTATCTGCTTCTTTCCTGTCCAGCCCGAGGTGAGCGGAGAGTACATCCGCGATGCCCTCCTTCTCCATTTCCATCGGGACGGCATACGTGTCCGGTGCGGTTGCCGCGGAGATGACCGCGCTCTGCGGAAGGTCGCAGAACGCCGAAACTTTCCGTTTCGTGCCGGCCCCGATGGGGTTGGCACTCCTGCCCACGATGATGTCCGCATGGAGCCCCAGTTCCCGCAGCGCCTTGACCGAGTGCTGGGTCGGTTTGGTCTTCATGTCCCCCATCGTGTCCTCTGGGAAGAGGGTCACATGGATCAGGATGTAGTCGTGCGGGGGGAGCTCGCCCCGCATCTGACGGATGGCCTCTAAAAACGGCATGCTCTCTATGTCGCCTACCGTACCGCCTACCTCGACAAGGCAGATATCCGCTATAGTCCCGTCCGGGAACTTCTCTTCTGCTGCCTGGCGGATGCATGTCTTGATCTGGTCGGTGATGTGGGGGATGATCTGGACCGTTTCCCCGAGAAAGTCCCCGCGGCGTTCCTTCTGGATGACCGTGCGGTACACCTTGCCGGTCGTGATATTGTGGGAGGCCGTCAGCTCGATGTCGAGGAACCGTTCGTAATTTCCAAGGTCAAGGTCAACCTCGCTCCCGTCTTTTAAGACAAAAACCTCGCCATGCTGGGCCGGGTTCATGGTACCTGCATCGATGTTCAGGTAGGGATCGATCTTGACTGCTGTTACCCGGTAACCCCGGTTTTTCAGGATCCGTCCTACTGATGCGGCGGTGATGCCTTTTCCAAGACCGCTCATCACTCCCCCGGTAACAATGATGTACTTCACGTGAGATCTCCCCGATTATTCTTTTATATTTTCTCACAATACCTATTAGTTGTATCTTACCGGCGTGAACGGGAGAGAGACCCGGCTATTCCGGGCAGGATTTTTACCGGTATACTACCGGGAGTCGCCGTCGGTCCTGAGGATGGGAGCAAAGCAACCTTAATCTGGCTGAGATGAGAAAATAGAGCTATGGATTTCAGGAAATTACCTACCATTCTGGCAATCCTTCTCTTAAGCGTCCTGATTGTACTGCCGGTTTTGTCCGCGGATACCACTAACGTCACTCTGGCATCGGATAATCCCACTAACGTCACTCTGACACCGGACAATTCCACTAACGTCACTTTGACATCGGACAATCGCACCCTCACTATGACGTCGGACAATCTCGAGAGAGATGTAGCAACGGGCCATTACAACAGCGCGGAGGAGCTTCTGGTAAAGGGCGACTACGCAAATGCCATCACGCTTTACGACCAGGCTCTCGCATCGAATACCACGATGCTGAAAAAGACGGATGCCATCCTGTACCTCTACCGGGACGAGGCGTACGCCCAGATCCAGCTGGGGAACTATAGTGACGCTATTGCAACTTCGGACGCCGGTCTCGTGTTATACCCATCCGACGCCATGCTCTGGAACAACAAGGGTTTTGCGCTCAGCCTCCTCGGGAAGACACAGGACGCCCTCACGGCCTATGATAAATCAGTCTCCTTTGACGGCAACTACACCACCGCATATATCAACCGGGGTAACGTCCTCAGTCAGATGGGGAGATACACGGAAGCAATTGCAGCCTATAGCCGGGCAAACGAGACCGATCCCTTCAACCTTGCCGCTGCTGACGGACTGGCCGCGGCAAAGAAATCCGAATCCGAATCCACCGGGAACATGATTATCCTTCTGGTCATCGTACTCATTGCCGCAGCCGGTGTCGTTGTCTGGTATGTCAAATTCCGGAAACCGGCCAATCCTGCTCCGGAAGAAAAGAAAGATAAAACCAAAAAGAAATAACAAACCTTTTTTATTTTGCTGCAGTTATTGCGAATGATGCAGTGGTCCGCGAGAGCAGGGTTTTTTCCCCGTCATCCGCCCACACCACTGCTTCCATGAATGCGACCCGGCGCCCTTTCTTGATGACCTGCGCTTCTGCAAGGATGGTACCCTTCCGGATACCCTTGATGAAGCTGGTCGATTCGGCAATGGTAGCGATTCCCTCGTCCTTCTCAAGGAGCGGATAGAGAGCCAGCGCCATGGCTTCATCAGCAATAGCAACGAGCATCCCGCCCTGGAGCCAGCCGACGCCGTTATGCATATCCGGCCGGACCGGCATTGTCAGCACTGCCTTACCGGCTTCCGCATTCACAATATCGATCCCCGTCAGGCAGAAAAAAGGGTTGGCCTGCCTGCCGTCTTTCTTGATCTTTTCAAGATATGACATGGTATACTCAGGAGATTTCAAACCAGAAAGGATTAAGGTTACTTTGTCAGCCAGTGAAAAAATTGGCAGGTTTGCTTCGAATCGCGGATATTGAGAGCCCCCGGCCTCAGGGTCTCCCCGAGGCACGGCTTGGCAGGCATCCCGCCGGGGGAGGCGGTGTTCATAACCACCCTTCCCGCACCATTAATATGCTCCTTGAGATGACCTCATCTGTATGCAGGAAGAAGAAACAAAGGAAATGCTTGCCGACCTTATCTGGCTCAACGCTGTTATTGCAACCGAGCTCATCCAGATAACCGAGAACTCCTCCGCAATACTTCGCAAGAGCCCGCCTCCCGCGAGCTGCCTTGCCGAACACCAAGCGCTCCGGAGCACCGCGCTTGCGATGGCAGAGAAGTACCGACCCGGGACCATGCTCGCCCAACACCTCGGTAAGCACCAGTAACGTTATGGGGACTCTCGGCCTAAACGTACTGCACATACCTGTACCCGGCTCCCCGGGCACAGGAAACAAAAGAGGGTGGAGGGTCTGGAAACGTGATGGAATTCCCCCGCCCAGTACCCCCGGGGTACACCCTGACTCCCGATACCATGAATGCCGCACCAGATCTTCCCTACAGTCTTGTCATTCCCGCTTACAACGAGGAAAACCGCATCCGGCCGCTCTTCGATGCAATCAGCCACTTTGACGGTGAACTGATCGTTGTCTGCGATGGGACAGACGGGACGGCGCGTGTCGTCGAAGAGATTGCCCGCATGCGGACGGACCTTGCGATCCGGTGCCTTACCTTCAAATACCGTCTCGGGAAAGGAGGCGGTGTTATCGCCGGCATTGCTGCTGCCCGGGCCCCCCTAGTCGGTTTTTTTGATGCCGACGGGTCGACGACCATATCCGAGATGATGCGTCTTTTTTCCTGCCTTGCCGATAATGACGGCGCCATCGGCTCGCGCTGGGTAGCCGGTTCAACCCTCACGATCAGGCAGGGAATCCTGCGGCGGCTCGAGAGCCGGAGCTTCAACCTCCTGATCCGGTGCCTGTTCGGGCTGCACTTCCACGATACCCAGTGCGGAGCAAAGGTATTTAAAAAAACCGCTCTCGACAGGATACTCCCGGCAATGATCTCGCGGGGGTTTGAATTCGATGTCGAACTCCTCTGGCGGTTGCGCCGGGCCGGCTGCCGGGTCGTGGAGATCCCGATCGAATGGCAGAACAAGGGCGATTCCCGGGTGAGGAAGCAGGACATGGTGCGGATGGTAAGAGGCCTGTTCCGGGTAAGACTGGGATTTTTACGAGATGACTATGTCAGCCCGTGAAGACTTAAAGAAAGAGGCGTTCCGGCTCTTTGAGGAGGGCAGGTACCAGCAGTCCCTGCAGATCTGCACGGGACTTCCTGCAGCGGACCGCGATGCCGCAGTCGAGGTCCTTGTGGCCACCAACCTGTACTACACGGGAAAAACCGGTGACGCCGAGGTCTGTTTCCGCGACCTTTTGCAGAAAATGCCGGATTCGTCCTATGTCCACAGTTATCTGGGGAAAATACTGGAAGAGCGGGGGGACGAGAGGGCGATCGCCGAGTACGCGACCGCGGTCCACCTCGACCCAACGAACCAGGACGCCCTGCGGAGCTATGCCGGGTATTTCCTTTCCCGGCAGGACTACCGCGGGGCACTGCCGGTTCTCCGGCATCTCGTCCAGCTGGCAAAAAAACCTGGCGATGTACAGAACCTGATGAGGGCGTTTATCGAGATCGGGGATGCAGAGGAGGCCCTCGCCCTCCATGCCGCATCGGGGGGGGAGAGTGGCAGGTCTCTCGAATACATCGATGCCCTGGCCGGGACGCACAACTACCAGCAGGCTGCCGAATCGGCCTGCCGGATTTACCGGGAGACAAAAGATCCGATCGTGCTCCGCAAGTACCTCGATTATCTTTCCCGGTATGACGTGGCGGCCTCGCTTGCTGCCTATGCTACCCATGCCCACAACGCACCGGACAGCGACATCCTGTTCGATTACATCCTGCTCCTGAAATCAACCGGTGATTACTCCCCTGCACTGGAAGAGACAGAGATCCTCCTTTCCCGTTCGCAGGACCCCGTCTACCGGCTGGTGCAGGCAGACCTGCTCGCGGCGATGGGCAGGCATGATCTCGCGCTCGCTTCGTACGAACAGCTGGTCCGCGATGAACTGGGGTCGAAAAACGATCTGGAAACGCTCGGCCTCGTCATCGGGAAATACCGCATGTACCTCACGACGCGGCTGCCTGCTGCTTCCGCAACCGGACGGTTCCTGACCCTTGTCTCCCGGGATGTCAACGTAGCAAGCCTGCTTGAGACCGCACGCTTCTATGAGGACCAGAACAACGAGACCGAGGCCCGGGCATGGTACTACCGGGCATACCGCACCGATTACCTTGCCGGTGGCCTGGTATATGCACGGTTCCTGTCAGTTCGCGGCGATGACCGGGAATGCGAAAAGGTGATGCTCTACATCCTGTCCAATGTGAAGAAAGGGGACGACCTCGTTTATGTGGCATCGGTGATCCTTGACGAACTGGGGGGGATGTTCCGGTTAAAACGCCTCCTGGACATGCTCGTGAAACGGCTGGAGGAACGGAGATCTACCCTGAACAGCCGCGGGCTTGAGCTTCTGGCAATGGCTTTTTTCATCACCGCATCCAATGCTCTGGAAGAGGCGGACTATCCGGGCTGCAAGTATTACTGCCTCTGCGGGATCGACGTAATGCCTGCCTATACCCTGGTGATCCAGCCCGATGACTTCCTCCGGCTCATCCATACATGCAAGGAAAAGTCGGTTGCCGATCGTCCGGTTATGAACGCACTGCATGTGCACCGGAAATCTGCAACACCGGTACCGTCCGTAACTGACGAACTCGGCCTTGATGAGCAGGAGCAGAAGATTGTCCTGTTCCTCCGCTCGCACCGGAAAGCAACCGAGATGGAACTCCGCACCCTGCTTGGCACCCGCAGGGTNNTCGAGAAGAAAGGTGTGGGGGAAAAAGGAGAGATCTATGAATACACCGGAACCTGAACACATGGACCGGGGGCGACTCGAAAGCATCAACATCATCAATGCCCTGCGGAGGGGGACCGTCCCCGCCAGCGGGCTTGAACGGATAGCCGTTGGCCTGGACATTGAGGAGAACGTCATCAGCAGGCAGCTGGACTATGTTGCCCAAGGCGGCGGCGACACCAAATTCATCCGCGGGGAATACGGCAGCGGCAAGACATTCCTTGTTGCCCGTGCCCTTGAGATTGCCCGCAGCAAGGGGTTTGTAACCTCGCAGGTGGTGATCTCGTCGCAGACACCGCTCCATAAATTGCGGGGTATCTACCAGCAGATAGCAGCCAACCTCCGGACGCAGGAGGAAGAACATGCTCTCAAGACCATCACCGACAACTGGCTGTTTTCCATCGAAGAACGTCTCCTCTCGGTGGGAGGAGACGGAACCGAGGATGCAAAACTCCAGTCCGCAACCGAACAGGAGATCGAAACCTCCCTTGCCGGCATCAGCGAGATGAACACGGCACTTGCGGCAGCGCTGCGGACGTATTACCGGGCAAACAATACGGGGGACTTTGCGCTGGCGCAGGCTGCCCTCGGGTGGATTGCCGCGGAGCCCAACATCGGGAGAGACTTCAAGGCAAAGGCCGGGATCCGGGGCGATATCGACGATGCTGTTGCGTTCGTCTTCCTCCGGGGGCTCGTTGAGATCATCCACGGTGCGGGCTACCAGGGCCTTGCCATTGCCGTGGACGAGATGGAGACCACCCAGGGGCTCCAGCGCAGCCAGCGTGAGAAAGGTTACCAGACACTCGTCCGGATCATTGATGCCCTCGACCGGGGGGAGATGCCCCGCTGCTACTTCCTCTTCACCGGTACCCCGGCACTGTACGACGGCTCCCGCGGCATCCGCTCCCTTCCCCCGCTTTACGATCGTATCAGCGTAATGCAGGACGATGCGTTCAAAAACCCCCGCCAGCCGCAGATCATCCTTGCAAAGTTCGATACCGCCAAGCTCGAACAGGTTGCCCTGAAGGTGCTGGATGTGTACGCAAAGGCATATTCCGAGCCGGACCGCGAGCGGGTCTCCCATCGTTTCATCCGTGCGATGATCACGAAGATCACGACGCGCTTTGGCGGCCGGATTGATATCATCCCCCGCATTTTCTTAAAAGAGTTCGTTGATATACTCGACAAATGCGAACTGTATGACGATTATAACCCGGCTCTTGGCTATGATTTCGATGCCGGGCACCTGCAGGGAGAGCTCAAGAAGGAAGAGGAGGCGGTGATGGTTGTCAGGTTCTGAAGGCAGGGTAATAACCTTTTTTTTACAAAACGCACAACGTTCTGGTATGCACAGGGTCTGGACTCTTCTCCTTATGGCAACCGTGTTCGCCCTTGTTGTCCCGGTTGCCGGGGCGATCGGACTGACCATCGATGCCACGCCAGATAACCCCCACGTCGGGGATACCGTCATGCTCACCGGGACGGTCACCGGTATCAAAACGATTGCCGTCTACCTGTTCGTGGCCGGTCCCGGTCTCGACCCCGGTGGCGTGACCCTCGATAACCTGAATATCCCTACCGGCCGCGGGCTCTTTACCACGGCTCCGGTGAACATGGAGAACGGAAGCTGGTCGTATTCCTGGGACACATCCGTCATTCTCGGTACGCTGAAGCCCGGGAATTATACCGTGCACGTCGACGCTTCACCGGTCGAGCGCATGCGCTTCAATGAAGGCGAGTCTGCTTCTGTCGGTATCACGTTCCTCCCGCCTCCGGTGACCGAATCCGAGACGCCGATCGATCCGGAGCTGCCGGTTGTTGCTCTCGGGATTGCCGGGATGCTGGCGATTGGTGCCGGGATGAAGAGGGAATAATACGTTTCTTAAATTAGTCCCCACGTGCGGTAACGGATCCCTGTTTGTTTTGCTTCCATAACCTCACCGTCCGGTTCCTGAGTTGCGGCAGTATAATTCCCTGCCAAAAGAGGGGATTGGATGGGTACATTTCATTTTCCCATCCGCAGGATAAAAATGGAGATCCTCACCGGAAAAAATGGTTTTTCCGCAACAACAACGACCGCGTCTGCACAAAAAAGGGGTCCGACCTCCACTACCGGTTTCCGGTTTTTATCTGGTTTTTTGGATTTTTACGGAGTGAAGACCCGGTAATGATGGATCAGGGAGGGGGAGGGGGAGGGCGGGTACATTCAGGTAATGCCCCTCTGGGCTATGTATATTAAATCAACGCTATAACTTACGCGCGAAACGCCTTCCGGGTTTTGCATAATGCACTTATCGTGATCGGGAATCTGACTACCGGCCTGGTGCAGATGAATGAAAAACTTCAGGGAAGTAATCCCTCCACCCCCACCCCCTTGGGAGCAGGGTTGGTATAAGGGAGCATCAGGTTAATTTTCAAATGATAAAATATCTTAAAAAGAGGATTATAATTCCCTTCTCACCCGCACCGACCGTGCATGGGCATGCAGACCCTCAGCTGTTGCGAGGGTTTCGACTATGTCTCCGATGACCTCAAGCCCATCCCGGTCAAGGATCTCCACCGACGTGGTCTTACAGAAGTGCCGCACATCAAGGCCGGAGTACATCTTCGAATACCCTGCCGTCGGGAGGCAGTGGTTGGTGCCGACTGCGTAGTCACCACAGGCTACTGCGGAGTACTTCCCGACAAAGATGGCGCCGGCATTCTTTATTTTTGTCACGACTGCGAGGGGATCGGCGACCTGGATGGACAAGTGTTCGGGTGCCACGACATCGGATGCGGCAATGGCCTCGCCTATATCGGCAACGATCGCATAACCGGAGTTCTTCAGCGCCTGTCCGATGATATCCTTTCTCGGCGCGGACGCAAGCTCGTGCTCAATCTCCCTGCCAACCTTTGCGGGAAGGTTTCTGTCCGTGGTAATCAGGATGCAGGCCGCGTTGGGGTCGTGCTCGGCCTGGGCAAGGATATCGGCAGCAACGATACGGGGATCTGCCGTGCTGTCGGCAATGATCCCGATCTCGCTCGGGCCTGCCGGGAAGTCGATCTCTGCATGCTCCCGGAGCATCATCTTCGCGAGCGTCACGTACACGTTACCGGGGCCCACAATCTTCTGCACCGGGCGGATCGACTCCGTGCCGAG
>PMKW01000134.1:0-5864 GCA_003157895.1 Methanoregula sp.
CTGTCTCCTTGCGGGAGGCTTCGGGCTTGTCGGTTCCGATCCCTTCTTGTCATGGCGGGGACAATTCTTTTCAGGGACGATCATGGGCGATCAGAAGGCACCGGGGGCAGAAAATAACAGGGGCACATTGCTGACCGATCCCCCGTTCTACCTGCCGGAATTCGAGAAATCGTACCGGTATATCATCGATGAATATGCTGTAGCCCCCCGGGAAATTGCGATCTTCATGCCCTGTGCGGTACGGAAACCCTACAGTGCCAGCCCCAGCCACCAGCTGATCCGGTCGGTTATTGCGCAGGTGCTGGCTCATGACCAGTACCACCTCGTCATTTTCGGCACCTGCGGGATTGTCCCGGCCGAACTCGAAGAGATGTACCCCTATGCCCATTACCATTATATGCTGGGGAAATGCAAAGACCCACAAGTCCTCGATGATTTTCTCCGCATCGAGACCGGACGCGTTGCCGGGTATCTCGCCAAGACCCGGCATCTCTATACGTACCGCATCGCGTATTGCATCGGTCTTTTCCGGGAAGCCCTTATCCGGGGATCCGAAGAGTCCGGTATTGCGTTCGATATGATCCTGCCGAGCCGGGACATGATCCATAAAGTCATCGAGGAGGGCGACTGTGTTTTTGAGGAGGGGAGTCTGTCCATGGATGAGTATCTCGGGGAGTTCTGCGACCGGCTCATCCTGTTCCGGAATGCAATCCAAAAACCCCAAAAAAGAATAAAATGAGGTTCCGGATCCCGATCAGCATGGCAGCGATTCCCGGATTTTGCAGGGCTGCAGCCTTCAGGTTTTTCCGGCTTGTTTTTTTTATCCGCTCTGCGGAATCCCCGCAAGCGACCGGATCATCTTCTGGGTTTCCTGCGGTGTCCCGGTTGTGTTGACTTCATATACCGTGGTCCGGTCCATCAGTTCGGCAACATACCGGTTCCTTATCCGTTCCTTGAACGGGTTATGGACAAGAAGATGCGGGTTGAAATAATTGTTTTTTACCAGGAGTTGTTGCCCGCTCTCCGGGTCGAGCGTCCGCGAGATGGTGCTGTCGGCAGGATCCCGTTTTAAGACAATAATCGTCCTGAGCGTGGTCATCGGCAGGATCCGTCCCTTGCCGATTACCCACCGGATATCGGCGACCGCCCGCCCGTTGTGATCAAACTCGCCTTCCGGCACAAGTCCTCCGAATTCTTTCCAGATTATGCCAAGGTCTTCCCCGATATAGAAATTTTTCTCGGAACTATAGGCAAGGATATCCGGCCCATATACCCGTGAAAAGAACCAGTCGTCCGCCACGATCCGGGTATGCGGGTCCTGTAACAGCCCGTACGTCTGCGTTGTCTTCCCTGCCCCGGATCCCCCGATGATACAGAGGCCTTTTCCGTCAATATCCACGCAGGAGCCGTGCATGGAATAGATCCCGTGGAGATCTTCAAGGATGTCACCGGCGAGACTGAGCGCTATGGACTTGACCCAGCCATAATAGGAAAAATTGAAGAGGAACGCAGTCCTGGATAAGGGATCGAACAGGACCGTATCGGGAGCATAGGCACCATTTTTGAAGATGAGGAGCCTCCCGTGGGAGCGGATATTCTGGGATGTGGAATAGAAATTATTCTCCCAGGTGTCCTTGGTTGCGTGATCATCGGTCATGAGTTTGATGCAGCAGCCATACAGATCGGATTTGATCTCATAACGGACCCGTGAAAGGTGCACCTCCATGAGATGCTCCCTCTCATCCGTTGATATCAGGGTAATCGTGTAGCCCATGAGGATCTCCTGAAGATTCGCTCTTGTCCGATATCAATAATCCCTAAAAAGGACCAGCCCGGTCCTGCCCGGAAGGTTTGCGGGGAACGCTCCCGGTCCACGGTTAAGGATTCCGGCTCCCGGTATCCCCGCCATACCGGAACCCGCCTTTCGGCACGATGATCTCGAACCGGGCTCCCCTGCCCTGGGTTCCGGTCTCGTGGATCAGGATACCCGTGATAGCGAGGATCTCGCGGGACAGAAAGAGGCCAAAGCCGGTGTTTTTCCCAAAACCCTTCTTGAAGATCTTCTGCTTGATATCTAGGGGGATGCCAACCCCGTTGTCTTCAACTGCAATCAGCAGGTCCTCACCCGAATGTTCGCAGCGGACAGTAATTCGGGATACTCGTTCGCCATGCATGACCGAATTGCCAAAAAGGTTGGCGAACACTTTCTCGAGCATCGGGTCCGCATACACCTCGACTCCGGTGCATGAGCTGGAAAACAGGATACCCCCGGGCTTGCTTTTTGCAAATATCTCGTCCAGACCGAACCAGCCCGGGGCATGAACGCCGAGTTCCTGGTACGTTTTTGAGAACTCGATCTGCCGCCCGATGGTTGCCGTTATCGCATCGATCTTCTGCAGGAAATCACCGATCATGGGATCGGGGTTCTTCGCCATTGCAAGCTGGGTATATCCCCGGAGGACCGTGAGCTGGTTTGCCACATCGTGGCGGGTGATCTCGTTGAGCAGGTTAAGTTTCCTGTTGGCTTCCTTGAGTGCATCTTCTGCCTGCCGGAGATTCGTGACATCGTGCATAATCCCTTCAATCCCGAGCACGTTTCCTTCTGCGTCATAAAAATAATGGCTGCTTGCAGTAACATGGTACCGGTGCCCTTCGCGGTTCCTGAGCACGAGGGGATATGCGTTTACCGAACCCTTTCTTGCAAGGATTGAAAGGAATTTTTTACGATCCTGTGGCTCCGCATACAGGTCCCTGGCCAGATCCAGACCAATCATCTTATCCGGGGAATCATACCCTGCCAGTTTCGCCCCGGCAGGGCTGATCATCGTGATCCTCCCCTCCATGTCCGTACGGTAGAGCATGTCCTGCACATTATCGATGATAGAGCGGTACTGGTTCTCGCTGCGACGAAGCGCATCCTCTGCCTGTTTGAGGGCGGTGATGTCCCGTGATATACCCATGACCGCGGTGATGGTCCCCTCCGGGTTCCTGAGCGGGATCAGGTGAGTGTCCTGCCAGGTAACCCGGGATGGCAGGTGAATCTCGTTCCCTTCATGAATGGGCATCCCTGATGTGAAGACCCGTTGCAGGTTCCGGTACTGCCTCTCGCCCTCCGGGCCCGGGAACAGTGCCGAACGGGACTTTCCGATGATCTCTTCCCTGCTCATCCCCATCATGGTCGCGGCAAACGTGTTGATATAGGTAATGGTATCGTCTTTGTTGATGATGTAGATCAGGTCCTGTGCCATATCAGCGAGTGTCCGGTATTTTTCCTCGCTGGTCCTGAGGATTTGTTCATTCCGGCTCAGTTTGTCGTACTGGTCACGCAGTTTCTCTTCCGTGGCGGAGATCTCGTCATAGGCGGCCCGAAGGTCGAGCTCTGTCTGCTTGCTGGCTGTAATATCCCGGAAGGATTCGATAGCGCCGCTCATCTTACCCTGCCGGTCATAGAGCGGGCTTGCTTTTCCCATGAGTGTCAGCTGCGTTCCCCTCGGGCGGGGGAGATCGGTCTCTGCAATAAGAATCCCGTTCTCGTGAAGGATGCCGGAATAATGTTCCTGTATCTGTTCATCCGGTGCAAAGATCAGGTCAATCAGGATAGGCCGGCGCTCCCCATAGAGCGGGATCGCATACTCGTGGTCTCCCTTCCCGAGCATTCCGGCAGCAGGGATCCCGGTGAGTTCCTCGATTGCATGGTTCCATGCGATCACCTTTCCTTCACGGTCGATGGCAAAGGTTGCATCCGGGAGGAAATTGATAATATCAGTCATCCGCTTTTCCGATTCGTGAAGGTCCCGCTCGGCCCGCCTTTTATTGACTGCCTGCCGGACCTTGTGCATCAGCTCGGCAAACTGGGCTTTTATCTCGCCCCCTTTCTGGATGTAAAAATCAGCACCGTTATTAAATGCGTCGATAACCACTTCTTCCCTTCCCCTGCCGGTAAAAAGGATGAAGGGGATATCGTCGTCACGCTGCCGGATTGATTTTAAAAAACTGATGCCATCTATCACCGGCATCAGGAAATCGGAGATGATAGCATCGTACTGCCCTTTCTCCAGTTCTGCAAGTGCCTCCTTTGCGGACTCTGCGGTATCAACCCTGAACTCCCCCGTCTGCTCGAGG
The DNA here is from genome assembly GCA_003157895.1 of Methanoregula sp. Taxonomy (GTDB): domain Archaea; phylum Halobacteriota; class Methanomicrobia; order Methanomicrobiales; family Methanospirillaceae; genus Methanoregula. The sequence goes on from PMKW01000134.1 coordinate 4,123, forward strand.
AAAATACGGCCGATCTCGAGCAGGCCCGGTTCATCGTCAACGTACAGGACCAATATCATTGAAGTAGCCTGTATGTGGTCAGGTATATCATTCTTTTTACAGGATCTGTTCGTTTGGATCTTCCTGTTGAGAGTTTCCGGGCAGATACCCAGAGTCTGGCCGGGACAACGGGATCATTCCGGTGGCACACAAAGATTTGCCGTGTGTCTGTATCCTGTAGAATTTCGTGCTCTGTAGAAATCATTTGAAAATAATTATGACGCTCTCGGGGGCTCTGCCACCGCCGCTATGGTATCCCCCGATTGCGATTGTGCCGTATTACGCGTACGCAATCGTGGAGAAATTTTCAGTTTAGGTAATGCCGAAGCATCGCAATGCGCCCCCGCCCCCATGGAGGGCAGGGTTAGCGCAAGGGGGGAGATCATCACTTGAAAAGAGGATTTCTCCAGAACAGAATTTCATGAAAAAGTTATACCGGATGAATTTGGATTACCCGCCCGGGAAATCCCCTGATACGACTCCTCTCGACCGCTCCGGGGTATCTGAAATACCGGTACAGGATTTGTCCGGAAATAAAGGACATTGAGGAACCGGAGAGTGACCTGCCATACTCCGAAACTGGCAGGAAAAATGGCATGGGCCCTGCACCATCTATCACGTTTAAATTTCTGAATATAAGCGTTTTTTTTACTCTGCATACCAACCGGAATACCATCCAAGGAGGCATCCCCATCCCGACTTACATGGGAAAATTTTCTCTCTCTCCGCTCAAATCATCCTATCCGGAACCGGCAATGATACCGGCTGCTGCACAATGGGTGATTGTCAGGGAGGACGGTGTCTGTATCACTCCCGGCATTCATCCTTCCGTTCTGTATCCGGAAGACCCCCGGGTGTCAGGTTTTGTCCTTGAACGTTCCCAGTATCTTGGTTACCGGGGAAAAGTCCCGTATTATGCCGGGGAGATTGGCAAGGATGCACCGGTCCCCAAAGGTACCGGGTATTCCGGGATCCGGGACCTTTTCGGTCGTATCCCCGATGAAGAACTTGCCATTGCAGCCTTTGCAGTCAGGATGATCGAGTTTGACCGGACAACCCGGTTTTGTGGCAGGTGCGGAAAAGAAACACACCAGTGCACAACCGAGCGGTCGAAGCAGTGCGGTTCCTGCGGCCTTATCATTTACCCCCGGCTCTCACCTGCCATCATCGTGCTGGTGCAGCGGGACAACCGTATCCTGCTCGCCCGTTCGCCGCGGTTCCCGCCCGGGATGTTCAGCCTTATCGCGGGATTTGTGGAGCCTTACGAAAACCTTGAGCATGCCCTTGTGCGCGAGGTAAAAGAAGAGATCGGGATTACTGTTAAAAATATACGCTACTATGGCAGTGAACCCTGGCCATTCCCCAACTCGCTCATGATGGGTTTTACTGCAGATTTTGCCGGTGGGGAGCTGGTCGTTGACAAAAACGAGATCGAATCTGCATCCTGGTTCGACCGGGAACATCTCCCCCGCATCCCGGAAAAACTCAGCATTTCCCGGGCGCTGATCGACTGGTGGATAGAAAAAGGGCGCAGGTAATCTGTCCGGGATATCCTCATGCAGCAGCTGTCCGGCCTGCCCGGCAACAAACGATAAAAAAATCCCGCCTCCGGTTCTGTGTTTTTCCCTGTTTGCCCGCTGCAAAGGCCCGGTACAAGTCCCCTTCGACCAGAAGTGCTTTAATAGAGTATACTAGATCATATA
>PMKW01000134.1:5891-16017 GCA_003157895.1 Methanoregula sp.
TGTTACCCTTTTTTCCGATGGCACCCACCTTCTTGAAACACTCCGGAACGGGAAACCCAACCTGCTCATGTGCGATGCTACCTCTGCCGGTGCTGATGCTTTTGAGGTCTGCAGACAGATAAAAGCGGACGAATATCTCTGGAACATCCCGCTGCTTATCATTACGGGTGCATCCGATCTGGGGGACCTTCTGCGGGTTCTCGACTGCAATGCGGACAATTTTATCGCTCACCCGTTCGACCCCCCCTACCTTCTGTCGCTGATTGAAGGGATGCTTACCATACCGGTTGAACGCCAGACCCCTGAACAGATCAAGACGCAGTTCAAGATCAAGCACGACGACCAGGTCTTCGTTGTCACTGCCGATCGCCGCAAACTCCTTGAATTCCTCCTGTCCTCCTTCGAGATTGCAGTTAATAAATCAGCAGATCTTTCACGGGCGCAGGAAGATAACCGGAACCAGGGTTTCGCCATCAGAAAAATGGAAGAAACGGTCCATGAAAACACCAAGGTCATTGGCATCATCAATGAGACGCTGAAAACAAAAGAGCAGAAATTAGCGGAATTGACCGGCCTGCTTTCTGACAGGGAACAGACGATCAGGGAAAAAATTGCAGCTACCGATGAATTGTCCCGCGATCTTTCCACCGTAAAATCTGCTCATACTGAAGCCCAGAGCGAGATCCAGCGGATTGAACTGGAAAAGGACGAATCGCTGGCAGCTCACCAGGCTACCATCGACCAGCTCGGGCAGCAGGTATCCGGCCTGTCCTCGGAACTTGCCCTGCTCAAACCAGCCCTGGAACGTGCAAACGAGGAATTGCTCAAAGAATCCGGCCAGCGGAAAGATGCCGAGAACGAACTCAGCACGACCGCCACGCATAAAGCTCATGTGGAGAAGGCGCTCCTTGCCCTCAATACGGAATATGAGCAGCTGAAGATCGATTTCGGGACAGAAAAGAACCGGGCACAGGAAACAGAACAGAATCTGAATGCAGTACTGCTTGCAAAAACCCAGTCCGAACAGGACCTGACGGGGATCATCAACGATCTGAAAGCCACGGCCCAGGAACAGGCTGCTGCTCTTATACGGTTTAAGGAAGAATCGGCATCAGAGCGTGGCCGGATTCAGGAAGAACTGGAATCGGAACGAGCCCGACTCCGGCATACTGAAGAGAACCTGAATGCGGTTACGGCAGAAAAGGAACAGTCGGAAGCTTCGCTTCGGGAGACTATTGATGCGGGGCAGAAGGATCTTCTCTCCCTGCAGGCCCGTCTCGATACAGCCGGTTCCCAACTTGAAGAAAAAGAACAGACTATAAAAACCCTTACCGATGAACTTGCCGCGGTCCGTTCCACAAAGGAGTCCATGGAGCAGGAACTTGCGTCCGTTTCCCGCGCTCATGCGGAGACGAAAACCGCCCTTGAATCGGAAACACGGAACCTTACCTCCCAGAAAGAAGATCTTGCACGGGTTTATGCAGAAAAGGAGAAGGCAGAGACCCTGGCAGCAGAATCGCTTTCAGCATCCTTAAAGGAATTGCAGGACCAGCTGGGACTGGAAAAGAGCCGGTACAGGGACAGCGAAGAACGGATGAACATGATAATCCTGCAGCGTGACCGGGAACTGGGGGAACTCCGCCAGATCCATGAGGATAGCAGGACTGCCGTTACCTTGCATAAGACCCAGCTTGAGCAGATGAAACAGGAGCTTGACTCTGCAGTTTCTGCCAGAACAGAAGCTGAAGAGAAACTGCATCTCGCTGAAGAGAAGATTCAAAAGACCGGTCAGGATCTGGCGAGCACATCAGAAGGACGGGAGAAGGAAAAGCAGCAGCTCACCACCCTTGCCGATGAGCTGGAACGGGTGAAAACCAGCCTTGAACAGGAGACCGTCCGCCGGCAGGAATCGGAAGACCAGCTCAGGGAAGCATTGTCCCGGGAGCAGCAGCAGGAGCAGGAACTCGAACGGTTTGTTTCTGAGACCAAAACCCTGCATGCCGATATGATTGCCGAGCGCAGGATGCACGAAGCCGCAAAGGAGCAGAACCGGTCCCTTGAAGCGCAGGTAACTGCCCTGAACCGGGAAAAGTCCGAGGCTGAAAAGGCTGCGGCCGGCCTGACGGCCGAGATCGATCAGGCCCGGGTTGCCCTTGCCGATGAGTGGGAAGACCACATGACGGATTATGAACATCTTGTGGCGGGTACCGGAAAAAAACAGCAGTCCGGGCCGGTACCGTCCTCCGGGATGAGAAAGGAAGCGGAAATAATAAAAAAACGGTCGCTCATCGTGAAAGTTCCCGCTGTCCCGTCCGTGATCCATCCTCTCTCCCGCACGATGGTCGCAATCAATCCGGTGAAGGCGCCTTCACCTGAGGCTTCGCATATCAATAGCGTCGAGGACCTGTTTGAAGATGATGAAAACGATAAGAAAAAGCCAGCCGGCGCCCCTGTGGTATCGATTATCGAGGAACCGGTAACCGAACCGATAAAGGGCGTCCTGCCGGATTCAATGACGGGTCGCTCGGATCGTCAGGAAAGTTTTTTTGAGGACAGGGGGTCATCCACTCCTGGTACCCGTGAAGATGTCGGCGGGGATGATACGGACGACGATGATAATTCCCCCCTGGATACCAGCGGTGCAGCACCCGTTGCCGGACAGAATGTCGCGTTTAACCGTGCACAATGGCTCGACCTGCTCAGATGGTCGCACCATTGCGAGGGGCTTACGCAGGACCAGCGCATGCAGATCGTCCGGCTGGGCAGGCTGATCCAGAAAGGGCGTAAACTCACCAATAATCAGGAGCTACAGGTCCTGGATATGCTCGCTCTTGTCCGGAAGCTCGGGTATCGTATTTCCTGATCTCCTTTTTTTTATCCGGCAGGTCTCGTGCTTTCCCGGATCCGGTGCTCTGTGATATCAGCAGCCCGGCAATCTGGCACTCAGGTAATAAGGAGTCTGACTGGTAGCGTAAGGGGGGAGACCGGGGGTGGGATCAAAATACCCCTATGGATCTTTTTCTGAATAATACACTTTGTCCGGGGTATTTTTACACGGGGAGTGTCATCAGTTAATTTCGCGTGAAATGTGATGACCCCTTAAGACTGCGGCTGAAAGCGCCGGTGAAAACATAGGCCCGGGTCCATCGTCCCTGTAAGGACTGGCAGAACAGGTCCCCGCCTCATTCATTCCCTACAAAAATAACCTCGGGCAGCATACGGAAATGCGGGTCGCCCGTCACAACCTTTGCCCGGTTCCTGAGCGCGGTTGCATAAATGATCGCGTCTGCAATGCCGCCCTCCTTCATCTCCCTGCGCACCCTGCCTGCGGCCCGTGCAACGGGAAGATCAACCGGGACAAGACGGCTCCGCGACCGGATCGTCCGGACCATATGGTCCATCCGTTCCTTGTCCGCACCGTAAAACCGTTCCAGTTCCGCAATGGTGATCAGGGAGGTTACCCGGGCCTCCGGCCCCTCAATATATCCGCGGACCCGGTCATTACCCTTCCAGTACTCAACCCATGCCCAGGTGTCGGGAACGAGTATGATCTTAATCCTCTCCGGTGCAGACATACACTTCCATATCCGAAAAAACACCGAAATCCGATGGCAGGTTCCGCTGCCGTTCCGTGATCAGGAACATGATCGCCTCATCATAGGTCCGGAGATCTCTCTCAGCAATGATCTGGTCGAGCCATTCTTTAGTTGACTTGAGAATCTGCAATGGTGCTCGGGAATCCCTTGCAGAAACCTCCTGCGCTGGTTTTCCTGTGCGGGCCCGTTCTCGTGCCGGGGTGCGTGCTGGAACATTTTTTACCGGTGCATGTACTGCTTTGGCCATGATAACCTGTGTAATGTATACAATATACAGCATTAAGCGTTCGCAGTGTCCTCACCGGTCCCCCGCACTGATGAGCTGTTCATCGACAACCGCCGACACCAGCGGCGGCAGCTCCCCCCACTGTACCGTGACATCCCCCATGATTGCAAAGATCCCGGAAACCTCCTCCGGGTCGATCCGGTCGAGTACGCGCCGGTCATCCGGCCGGATCTCGTTGCAGACCGCCGTTGCCCACGCATCCGATAACGCCACGTCATGGGAGAAGATCGTGACGGCATCGGCCATGCCGAACGAGATGGACGGGCCGACTGTTGCCGATGACGTGCAGATGCCGAGCACAGAATCCTGCGGGGGGACGACAAACGCCACCCGGTCGGAGAGCGCCGCACTACCGGCATGCACGCCGACCCGGACCGGGCGATCGGCTATGAGAGCGATATCGCCACCATTGTCGATCACCCCGAACGCGGCGCCGGCTTCCTGCATTGCTTCGACTCCCGCCCATGCAATGGTCCCAGCAACGGCGGCCATCGGGCCGACACCGGCCCTGCGTGCAGCACCCGCCATACGGGTGATGACCCGATCGTCAGAATCCGGTATATACGGGTCAAAGGTAGCCTTAAAAAAAGGGTCGCGGGCAATGTACGCTTCCAGCATCTGCCGGGCGGCCATCATGCCGGCTTTTGCCGCACGGACATGAGCGGGATCGTCCGCAAGGATCGTTGCGAACGTTTCCCGGAAATGGAACGGCTCCCGGATCATAGCGGCAGGGAGAGCGCCCGGTGCGGGCAGGCATCGATGCACTTGCCGCAGACAATGCACTTCTCTTCATCGAGCCGGAGTTTCCACTCCGCATCGAAACTGAAGACCTCGCGGGGGCAGATGCTGATGCAGACGCCGCAGTCCACGCACTCGCTCTCATCCAGGCTCACCCCGTGGTCGAGGATGCGCACCTGGGCCCCGAGTGTTGTCATCGTGTCACTGACGAGCCGGCACTGCTCGTCCGGAACCTCGATTAAGGCCTCCCCCTCGGAGGAGTCGATGACCGCCCGTTCCACATTGATGAGCACGCCGGTATCGCGGACTGCCTGTGCAATGATCGGCTTTCTGCCCCTGCCGCGTGAGAAGGTGACCAGCAGTTTCATTTCAGCCACCTCCCGCCAACCAGCTTGCCAAGGTTCATCGCCGTGAGGATCCCGATCACGTGGGACTCTTTATCGATGACCGGCAGTGCGCTGATGTTATGCTTCTCCAGTTTCTGGATGGCGATATCGACCGCCTCGTCCGGAACCGTTGTGATCACTTTGGTCTTCATGATATCCTTCACGAGATGCGCCTTACCGGGGTTCGCCACGGCCTTGGATATGTCGAAGGTAGTAACAATCCCCACCAGCATCTTTTTGCTGTTGATGACGGGAAGGTGGTTGGTCTCGCCCTTGAGGAGTTTCTTCGCCGCTGTGGTGATCTCCTCATCTTCGCCGATGCTCACCACTCTCTGGTCCATGATGTCCAGCACCCGCGGGCTTGTCTTGCTCTGGTGCATCGGTTTTGCCTGCCGCGTGGCGTTGATCGGGCGGGTGGGGAGTGCCAGGGTCATCTTCCCGCTCTCCACCCAGTGCTTCAGTTCTCCCGCTACCTGCCGCGCCCTGCGGAAACTCGAGAGCGAGGAGGTCCGGACTTCCTCGCCGTTCAGTTCGACCGTGCCGCTGCGGAGTTCCGCATAGGTGACCTTGCGCAGAGAGGGGCGGTTCCGGCTCGGTACACCATAGTCCATGATATCAACGGTAATGTCTTCGTCACGGATCGCCGTCGCCCTCACCGTGTCAAGGTCGAGGACGGGCAGGGGAATGCCAAGCCCGACATACATCGTGACCCCGTACCCGGTCATGGTCGCTGCCCGCAGGTACTCCTGAGACATCTGCTTCAAATCGCCGGTTACCATCAGCGTGCCAAATCCCCCGGCCGGGGAGTGCTGGGTCCCCTCCCCCACCACGATACCGGGTGCACCGCAGAGGAAGATGGGAACACCGCTCCCGATCAGCCGGAATTTCGGGTCATTGGATATCGGGTTTAAAAGCCCCGACCCGGAGAAGGTGATATTACCGGAGCCCGGGAGTAGTGTCCCCATATAGGTGTTCAGGACGTGGTCGGTAGTATTGGTCGCAGCATTGTAGCGCTGGTACGCATTGCGCGGATTGCACATGATGGCCTGGTTGAGATTTTCCAGCGCGATCTCGGTCGTAAGGGTGCGTCGAGGGTAGCAGTCGGTGCCATGGGAACTTGCCCGCAGTTCCACGGTCTTTTTGGCAACGAGGTCCTCGATCACATGGGCGCCGCCGTACTCTTCCTGGAGGGTATCGGACTGCTGGGTCGCACCGATGAACGTGTCAACGGCCGCAAGCCCGCCATATGCCTCGACATTGTTCAGCCAGATCCGTTCCATGCGGATGGGCGGCTCGGCATGGCCGAAGTTCAGGAAGGCCCCGGACGAACACATGGCGCCGAAGGTCCCGGTTGTGACGACATCGATCTCTCTTAACGCCCCTTCCTCTCCCAGCTCGGCGACAAGGGCTGGCATCTCCTCGGCAGTAACGACCCGTGCGGACCCGTCACGGATGCGTTCATTGATCTGCCCGATGGTCTTGTGCATACCGGAATATTCCATTTTCCGAATATTTAAGGCAATTGTTATTACTTACGGTAATAAATGCGATTTTAACCACTGCTGTCAGATATTCTCTATGCATGTGCTAGCCTTCATAGAGGAGATGGAGCGGCTCGCCCCTCCCTGCCTTGCCGAAGATTTCGATGCAGGAAAGATCGGCCTGATTGTTGAGGGGAAGGATACGGTTGATACGGTCTGTTGTGCGCTGGACGCCACCCCCTCCGTGGTGAAACGGGCAGTTGCCGCACACGCCGGTATGCTTCTCGTCCACCACACGCCGCTCTGGACGCCGCTGACCTCCCTTACCGGCCCGACCGCGACCCTCATGCGCGACGTGCTCGCGTCCGGCCTGAATATCTATGTCATGCACACCAATTTCGACCATGCCGAGAGTGGCGTAAACGACGCTCTCGCTGAACTCCTCACGCTTACCAATATCGAACCCATGACGCTTGGTCTTGTAGGCGACTGCCCGCTGTCTCTCAAAGAGATCGCCCGGCGCCTTGGCTGCCCGGTACGGGTCTGGGGGAAGATCCGGAAACTGGAAAAACTGGCGGTTGTTGGCGGGAGCGGTTTTGATCCCGCATTCCTGGCCGAGGCAAAGGAACGGTACGCCGATGCCCTCCTTTCAAGCGAACTGAAGCATTCTGTCTATCGGGCGTCACCTCTTCCCTGCATCGAGGCAACCCATTATGCGCTTGAATCCCCTTCCATGAAAAGGCTCGCTGCACAGAAAGGCTGGCAGTTCATTGACGATACACCTGTGCTGCACACCATACCATGAGCGAGATCTGGGACCGGCTGAAAGAGAAGCCGGAGTTAAATGAGGAGATCCGCAAAGAGATCGTATCCGCGTTCGGCCGGAAGGGAACATCCGCCCTTGAGGCAATCGATCTCGGGCGGGTGAAGAAATACCTGGACTTTTTCGTGGTCGAGGGGAAGACAGCCTCCTATATCGTTGAAGACGATTTTTGCACCTGTGGGGATTTCCTGTACCGGGGCCGGGCCTGCTGGCACCTGCTCGCGGTGCGGCTCGCACGGAAGACGGGGCGGTACGAGAGAGTTGATGGATGGTACCAGGAGATAGTGAAGGGGAAGGCGGGAAAATAATTCTGGAAAAGATTCCGGTTTTTTAATTGACATAATCCCGATGATTGGGATTGAGACCCTTTACCCCGGTTGTGAGAGGTGCAGCCGTCCCCGGTAAGGTACCCCCGCGGCGGCTTCAACTTCCCGTTTTTTCGTACAGGTAATTGCTCCGCCATGCCCCGAAAGGGCCCTGAAACAGGGAGGGCTCGCAACTCAATAAGGATCCCCTTAAATCGAATATTGACCTTCATACCACCACAAAGACAAGGGCAGCAGAAGTCGAAGAACCTGATGGTTATTCTCCTCTTTTATGGTCAGCCGACCTTCATGACGGGTACCCCCGAAGTCGAAGAATGCTTCGCGTTCTTCTCCACCATCGAGTCTGACGACTCTCTGGAACAACAAACTAATTACCGTTCGTAATCAACTGTACTGACGATTGTGATTATCCATGCTTGAAGATGAATACCAGCTCGATTATTTCAAGACCCAGGGATTTACCCGGAAGATCTGTAAAAGCTGCGGGTCGGCGTTCTGGACCCGTGACGCTTCGCGGGAGATCTGCGGGGATGCACCCTGCGAGCCCTATAATTTCATCGGCAGCCCGGTCTTTAAGCCCCATACCCTTGACTCCATGCGCGAGGCCTACCTCTCCTTTTTTGAGAAGAACGGCCATACACGGGTAGAGCGGTACCCGGTGGTTGCACGCTGGCGGGACGATATCTACCTGACAATCGCTTCGATCGCGGACTTCCAGCCGTTCGTGACGAGCGGTGTTGTGCCGCCCCCGGCAAACCCGCTGACGATCTCCCAGCCCTGTATCCGGCTCAATGACCTGGATTCAGTGGGAAAATCCGGGCGGCACCTCACTACGTTCGAGATGATGGCCCACCATGCCTTCAACACCCCCAATGAGGAGATCTACTGGAAGGACCGGACGGTCGAGCTCTGCGACCAGTTCATCGCGTCTATCGGCGGGGATTTGAACCGGGTCACCTACAAGGAGAACCCCTGGATAGGCGGGGGGAATGCCGGGCCGAGCGTCGAAGTCCTGATCGGTGGTCTCGAAATTGCAACGCTCGTCTTCATGAGCCTCGGCCGGCAGAAGACGGAGGGCCCGGGCTACGAACTGAAGGGCGATATGTATTACCCGATGAAACTCCGGATCGTGGATACCGGCTATGGGCTCGAACGGCTGGTCTGGGCATCGAAAGGCTCGCCCACTATCTATGACGCGGTCTTCCCGGAGATGGTGAGCCGGGTGATGGGCGCTGCCGGGCTCTCCCACATGCTGGACAACAAGGAGTACACCAAGATCCTTTCCCTAAATGCAAAGTATGCCGGCCTCATGGACATTTCGGGAACGAACCTCTTCAACTTACGCAAGAAAGTCGCAGCAGCGATCGATGTCTCTCCCGAGAAACTGGACAAGATGATCACCCCCATTGAGAAGGTGTATGCGATCGTTGACCATACCCGCTGCCTTGCCTATATGCTCGGCGACTGCATCGTCCCCTCCAACGTGCGGGAAGGCTATCTTGCAAGGCTCGTGATCCGGAGGACCCTGCGGATGATGAACGAGCTGAAGATCCAGGAACCCCTTGCAGACCTGATCGAGCAGCAGACCGCGATCATCGGTGCAAAGAAGTTCGAGCAGGATATTTCTGTAGTGCGGGAGATCATAGAGCGGGAGACCGAGAAGTATGCATCAACGCTCGAACGCGGCACCAGGATCGTCCAGAAGGTTGCAAAGACCTACAAGGCGAAAAGCGAGCGTGTCCCGCTTGCCGAGGTCATGACGCTCTATGATTCCCACGGCATCCAGCCGGAAATGATCAAGGAGATCGCAACAAAGGAGGGAGCGGTCGTTGACCTGCCGGATAACTTCTATTCCATGGTGGCCGACATGCACTCCGAATCGAAGAAGGAGGCCGAGGAGGACAAGACCGCGAAGTATGCGGACCGGCTGCGGGCCCTTCCCGCGACCAGGAAACTCTATTACGAGCAGCCGTCGGATGTCGAGTTCGAGGCGGTTGTGCTGGACTTCTTTGACGCATATGCAGTCCTTGACCAGACCCTCTTCTACCCGGAGGGCGGCGGGCAGCCTGCCGATACCGGCACGTTCATCGGTTCCGAGAGCATGGCGCAGGTCGACGGGGTTGTCAAGGTTGGCGAAGTGATCCTCCACCATATCGCCGGCGGGGTCGTACGGCGCGGGGAACGGGTCAAGGGCATGGTGGATGAGGAGCGGCGCTGGTCGCTGATGCGCCACCACACCGCAACGCACCTCCTCCTCCATGCCACAAAGGAGGTGCTCGGGGCCCACATCCACCAGGCAGGGGCCCAGAAAGGCAGCGAGAGTTCCCGTGTCGATATCCGGCACTTCAAGCACATCACCCCCGACGAACTCCACCGCATCGAGATCGCAGCAAACCGCATGGTTATGGCGGGCGTGCCGGTCGAGATCGAGGTTGAAGACCGGACCAAAGCCGAACAGAAGTACGGCTTCTCGCTGTACCAGGGCGGGGT
>PMKW01000114.1 GCA_003157895.1 Methanoregula sp.
CAGCAGCCATGATGGTCTCTCTCCTCGCCACCTCAAAGAAAAATTTATCAGCACTAGCCCGCCAGCTGCCAGAACGCCATATCATCAAAGATAAAATTGCAGCGACAAAGGGTGCAGAAATCCTCGCATCGCTCCCCCTGCAATTTCCCGACAGCAGGATCGATCTGACCGATGGCGTGAAAATTTTTACCAAAGACGCATGGGCGCTTGTACGTGCATCGGGAACGGAACCGATCATCNNTACGGCAAGGTAATCATTTTTTCTGATATTTTTATAGTGCACCGGTTTTTTATTCCGGTGACCGGACTTCAGTGTTCTGCCACGAACTTCTATATAAAAGCGTACTGTAGGGATATCTTCAAATATTGTTCCGTCTATGAAAAAGGAGTAAAATTGAGCCTGAAACAAATGGAAATGTATATTAATGAATTACGTCAAATTGTGTTTACCCACCACATGTATACTTCATGAGATTCAAAAATGGTCAGATCGACAGAAATAATCGAGAAAATACAGAACGCACTTCCAAAAGAGGAATGGCTCATCATAGAAGCGCCTATTCTCGAGCTCAAAGCCCAGCAGGTGCGGAAAGCCCGTAAGACCCTCATTTCCCAGATCAATCATATTATTATCGAAACCTCTCTGGTAACCGACAGGCCGCAGATCCTCCTGGCCCTATCTGATATCAAGACGGATGAGATCGACGATCTGTTCCCGCGTATTGTCCGGCAGTATATTGTAACGAAGCGGGATGACTGGCTCGAAATCATTTATTCGCTCTCAGAAAAAATGGGCAAGAAGAGCAACCAATCCCGGGTCTTTGCGATGGTTGCCCGGGATCTGATCGATGCCGGGGTATCTGATAAGAACCCCGCACTCATTGAGAACGGAATGGTGATCCTGGGCCGCATCAGTTTCCGGAAATACCGCTCCGATATCATGATCGAAATCATTCCCCTTCTCATCGTATGGGCGGTTACAATACATGATAAAAAACTCCTATGCACATCCCTCCGCCTGATCGATGAGATCGGTGACATCTCAAAACGGTCTGTACTCCACGCCGAGCTCTCCAAGGCTCTGGCAACCATTGCCATTCAGAAAAAGGATCACTCCCTGTATTATTACAGCATCCGGAGCGCTGCTGAAATTCACCAGAAGATCAGACGACAGACCTGTATTGTTTCCATTATCGAACAAGGCGGAAAATCTGCCTTTGGCAGGGTAATGACAGACATCCCCCGTTTCCTGGACAATTTCATCGCGATCTCCCCGGAAGTCCAGCTCGAGATAATCAGCGCACTTACAGCACAGCTGCTGGAACGGACCAGGAACAGGGAGCTGATCGTATCAATCCTCCAGACCATCTGCAATACAAAGCCCTCCGCCACCAGTACTATCATTATTGAACTCCTGAGAAAAGCTGAACGGTCAGGTGAATTCTGGTACCTCTCATCCGCACTGGAATTACAGCAGCACATAAACGATACCGGCAGTTACCCGCTGCGTGAAATGATCCATGCCGCGACCGCTGTTGCAACAGCAACAGGCAACATGCAGATCTTAAGCGACCTCATCCCGGTTATTGAAAAGAACAGCAGCACCATCGGAGTCTCGCGTACCTACCTCCATTTTTCCCAGATTATGCTTTCTTCCGGGGATTTCAGATCGGCGCTTGGGCTGTTTTCGAAGATCCATCATGAAACAGAAAATCTTCCCCAGTATTCCGACATCCTCACCCATCTCCTGAAAGCGGGATTTTTAAATGACTCCATTCCAAGCGTGAAAGAGATCCTCTTAAAAAATCTCAATGAGACCATTGCCACAAGCGCCGTGTACCAGGCTGCCATCGAACTCTCCAAAGAGGCTTCATTTGAGGATATCACCACCCATAGCAGCTCGATGACCGATCTCGTGCTTCTTCATCCACGGCACGACCCTCTGTTTTTTGAGTGTATCACCATCCTGGGCGACAGGGGATTTCTCAATATCCACGAACCCGGTATTCTCATCCATCTTGCCGAATCTATCGGCGATCAGGAGATAAAAGAGCGGGCGATCTCTTCCGTTCTCATCAGGATTGCAAAGATAGGAGTCCGGTTAAAAAACCGCGACTACCTCCAGCGGGCTGTCGGCCTTACCTGCGCAATAGACGGGCAGGCAATCCGCTCTGCGACCCTGAGCAGTATCATTGATGAAACCTCGCTGCTTGCTGCCCAGCAGGGAGATCTCGACCTCCTCCTGCGCATGCGGGCCTGGTCAAGCTCGCTCCTGGAACAGGATCTTGCCGTGTACGCGATGGCAAACATCATCGATGGTGTGATAAAATACGCCATCGACAGGAGATCCTCTGACGCGCTTGAGGAGGCCTATCTCATCGCAAAAGAGATTAACGATCCATCCCTCAAAGCACAGCTGTTTGAAAGGATCGCGGAAAGCTTCGTCCGGATCGGGTGTATTATTCTCAAAGAACCCGATTCCAAGACCGCCAGAGAAGGCTTCAATGCAGCCAAGCGATCCTTTTCCCGCGGTCTCGATATTATAAAACAGGACTTCAAATCCCCCCGGGTGTCCCTCAAGATCGCCGGGATTATCGATATTATTGTCACCCAGTCCAAATCAGGCAGTAACCAGGACTTTATCATCCCCCTCGCAATGTATGCAGCTGAGATCAAAAATACCTTCGAGCGGGACGCGATGATGTCCCGTATTATATCCAGCCTGCAGACAGATGGAAGCCCCCCGACGAGCTCCACCGACCCTTATGAGATCATGGCCTCCCTTCTCCAGAGGAGCTACATGGCAAAAGAAGACCCCGATGTCATTGACCTGATATCCCGCATCCTCCAGATGATTGGCGACCCGTTCGTCAGGCTGTCCGGTCTTGTCGCCCTTGCGGAGTCCCTGATACGGCTCCAGGACATTCCCCGGGCGAAAAAGGTGCTGGAAGAGATCGCAGCCGGCCTCAAAGATCTCCCCACTGAGTACCAGAAGGTTCTCCTGCTCTCTGATCTCGCGATCCTCTATTGCAGGATCGATACCGGTACAGCATCGGAATGCCTCCGTGACGGGATACAGCGGCTTGAACTGGTAGAGTCTGACCGGGAGGCCATAGCACGCCGGCAGATTGTGTTTGCTATTGCCCGGCTCAATGCCATTCAACCGGAAAGCCGGTGGGTGGACATCGCCCTGCAGGTTGTCCGGAAGATCGCAGATCCCATAGAGTATATCAATTCGCTTATTGTGCTCTCCAGCATGATCCATGGGGACAAAACAAGGGTAAACGAGATCCTTCGCTCCATGACAGATGCAGTCGAAAAGATAACCTCGCCGTATGAAAAAGTCTCAACACTCCTCGGTATCATCCCCCTTGCCATTCGGAGTACTGATGGTGATACTCCGGAAAAACTGCTTTTGATGGCAGAGGAACTCACAAAAAAGATCAATATCCCGTCCATTGCCGACAGGATGCGGGATGCTATTGCCCGGATCTATATCATGCTCGCGGAAAAAAATGCTGACAAGAAGTATATGGAGTCAGCAATCGCGGTTATCAGAACTATTGATACGGATGAGATCCGGCAGAACCATCTGATGAAGGCTGGATATCCGGAAACCTACGAAGTCCCTTCCCAGTATCTCAAGATTAAAGCCCTCTCGGAGAAGATGATTGCCGACGGAATTCACAGGAACCAGATAACCATGCTGGAACGTCTTGTCCTGGCCGTTGCCGACCGCGGGAAGGAGGCATTATTCTTCTCGGACCTTGCAATCTTTTTCCGGAAGGCTATGAAAGGGGAACTGGCAGACCGGATGCTCGGGAACGCAATCAGAGAGGCAAGGATCATCCGCCCGCTCTCGCGGAGATCCTTTGTCATGTGCGATATCGCTCTCAGGCTGCATGCCGCCGGCTGCGAGAGGACTGCACAGGATATCCTCGACAATGCCATTGATGCCGCTACTGACATCAGGCAGTCCTCGCTGCGTGACGAGGTTTTCGACGAACTTGGCCTTGCGATCCGGACCATGCAGGAGACGAAACAGTGAAGACCGTAGAGATTTTCATTACCGGGCATGTTCAGAGGGTCGGGTTCAGGGCATGTGTCCGGAAGATCGCGACCGATCTTTCTGTCACCGGGTCAGTCTTCAACCTCCCGGATAGTCGCGTCAAGGTGTATGCTACAGCAGAACCAATGATCCTCGAAAAGTTCATCTCCTCGATTTATAGCTGCCCGCGGGCGATTATCCGTGACGTAAAAGTATCCGAAATTCCCCCCATGGTGTTTGAGGGGTTTTCCATCATTAAAAGTAATGGACGGTTCAGTACAGGACTTTAAACTCGCTGCCGGCCCGGATCGAATCTGCCAGACTGATCACCTGCCGGTTGATGGTATCCGTTTTGATCGAGGTATGGAGCCGATCGGTTATCTCCTGAATCAGGTCATCGGACAGCATACACCGGCCCGGAGTCAGTTCATAATCCTCTTCTCGCAGGGTTTCACGGGCAATCTGAAATACAACCGTATCGACCATCCCGGGTTTTAATGGATCGATAAGGTCATGGATAAGGCTGTTCTTGCCATCATGCAAAAATCCGCCATCCGGATCGAGCCGGGCTCCCGCAGAAGCCACGGTACAGTTCCCGAAAAGCATGGCGTACCCGAACGAGAGCATGGCATTAACCGGGTCCGTCTGGGGCCGCATACTCCGCCTCCGGAATCCCAGTTCCGGGGGCAGGCTGCGGGACACGATCTCGTAGTACATGTCCGATATCATCCGGTGCAGCCGCCGGATCTCTTCGAGCTTGATTAAGAATGCAAGTTCTTCCCGGGACTTGCTTAAAAATTCCAGTTCTCCCTCGTAGAAGAGGCGGGTATTCCTGAGTTCCTCCTCCCGTTCCAGAAAGAAGAGCCGTACCTGGACCGAGGTCTGGGCAAGGGTGGTGGCAAAGCGCTGGCGGGGAACCGCCTTCTGGAGCTCATACAATTCCCTCAGGTTCTCGTCACCCGACGGACGGATAGTCCCGAGGGGTGTTCCGTCAGCTTCGAAAAAGGATATGAATGCCCCTTGCCTGATCAGGTTCAGGACAGCATTCGTATGCAGGGTATGCCCTCCGATGATAAGAAGGTTTTTTACCTCATCAACAGGGTATTCCTCGATTGTGTTTTTTTTCTGGATGATCAGGGTTTTTTTGCTCGATTTTATATGGGCACCAAAGCCGCTGACCGATATCCACTGGTATTCTGTCACCATCAGCACCAAAAAGACTTCAACCTGATCTAATTACTACCACATAGCGCCTGATTAATTCATCGTTTTTAGGTCATGCCTGCCGATGTTCCCTATGGTTTCGGTGGATATAAACCGCATCAGACGCTATACATACAGTTGTCATGCATAAGCATAACAGGGGTAGCAGATGTACTGGGACGAGAAGATCGAGACCCTGAAACCGGCTGACCTGCAGCAACTCCAGTTAAAACGCTTAAAAAAAACCGTGAAACTGGTCCAGAACGTCGGGTTCTACAAAAATAAGTTCGCTGAAGCGAAGATCAAACCTTCATCAATAAAAACCCTGGATGACATCAGGAAGATCCCGTTTACGAAAAAACAGGACCTCCGTGACGGGTACCCGTTCGGGTTCTTTGCTGTACCGTTAAAAAAAGTGATCCGTATTCATACCACATCGGGCACGACCGGTAAACCCACCGTTGTCGGTTACACCCGCAACGACCTCGATGCCTGGTCGGATCTGATCGCACGGAATATGACCATGGTCGGGATCACCGCAGATGATGTGTTCCAGAACATGGTCAACTACGGCATGTTCACCGGCGGCCTCGGGTTCCATTACGGGGCGGAAAAGATCGGTATGACCGTCATCCCCAGTGCTACCGGCAATACCAAGCGCCAGATCGAGATGATCGATGATTTTGGCGTGACCACCATCCACTGCACACCCAGTTATGCCATGCACCTTTCGGAAGTGGCAGAAGAACTCGGTACATCCCTTGAGAGTTTGAAGACCGGCCTGTTCGGTGCAGAATCCTGGTCGGAGAGCACTCGTAAGTCCCTGGAAAAACGTCTTGGGGTCACCGCATACGACTCATACGGCCTCTCCGAGCTCTTCGGGCCGGGCGTTGCCTTCGAGTGTCCCGAGCGGGACGGGCTGCATATCTGGCACGACAGTTACCTCGTGGAGATCATCGACCCGAAGACCGGTGAGCAGCTCGCGGATGGCGAAAGGGGCGAGCTCGTTGTCACCCCGCTCGTCAAGGAAGCAATGCCCCTCCTCCGGTACCGGACCGGCGACGTAACCATGCTGATGGAAGACGGATGCCTCTGCCGGCGCGGCAAAAAGATCGCGCGGATCACCGGCAGGAGCGACGACATGCTGGTGATCCGCGGGATCAATGTCTTCCCCTCCCAAATTGAGCATGTGCTTCTAAAAATTCCGGAAGTTGGCAACCAGTTTATGGTCTATATCGATAAAATTAATCATCTGGACGAGATGACAGTTGAAGTGGAGATAAACCGGGAATACTTCAGCGGGGAACTGGCCGATCTGGCAAACCTCCAGAAGAAAGTAGTAAAGGAGCTCCGGGATGCGCTGGAGCTCAGGACAACCGTCAGGCTTGTCGAGCCGGGATCGCTCCCGCGCTTTGAAGGAAAATCAAAACGCGTCATAGACAGGAGGGAAAAAGAATAATGGTGTGCTGGGACCCGCGCATTGAAGAGATGCCCCAGGAAGAGCTCGAAAGGATGCAGTACAAGCTCCTCAAGAGCTTGGTTTACAGGCTGTACAGTTTTTCACCGTTTTACCATGACCGGATGAAAGAGCAAAAGGTCCACCCGGACGATATCAGGGAATTGTCTGATGTAACAAAGCTGCCGTTCATGTTCAAGCGGGATCTGCGGGACGGATACCCGGACAAGATCTTTACCGCATCGCAGGAAGAACTGGTCCGGTACCACGTCTCGTCCGGCACGACCGGGAAACCGACCGTGGTCGGTTATACCCAGAACGACATTGACCTCTGGACCACTTCGCTTGCCCGTGCCCTGACCTCCTGCGGCCTCGGTCGCGGCGACGTGATCCAGGTGAGTTACGGGTATGGCCTTTTCACCGGCGGCCTTGGCCTGCACTACGGTGCGGAGCGTATCGGTGCAACCGTTCTCCCCACAAGCGTCGGCAATACGGAGCGCCAGATCGAGCTGATGCAGGACCTCGGGTCGACCGCAATCGCATGTACCCCGTCCTACCTCCTGCATATGGGGGAAGTTGCCGAGAAGATGGGTATCAGCATCAAGAAGGAGACGAAGCTCCGCACCGGCATCCTCGGTGCCGAACCCTGGACGGAGGGGATGCGTAACCGGATACAGGACTGGCTCGGTATTAAGGCGTACGATATTTTCGGCACGAGCGAGTTGTCCGGCCCGATGTTCACGGAATGTGCCGAGCAGAAAGGGATCCATATCTGGTCGGACATCGCGCTGACCGAGATCATCGATCCCAGGACCGAGGAACCGGTCGCGCCCGGAGAGAAAGGTGAACTCACCGTCACCATCCTCCGAAAGGAAGCCCTCCCCATGATCCGGTACCGCATCGGCGACATCACCTCCATGGACGACAGCCCCTGCCCCTGCGGGAGAACGCACCCCCGCATCCAGCGGATCACGGGCAGGGTAGATGACATGCTGATCATCCGGGGCATCAACGTGTTCCCCTCGCAGGTGGAGTATGCCCTTATGGGAATTCCCGAGGTTGGCCAGCACTTCCAGATTGTGGTCGAGCGCAAGGGGGCGCTCGATGACATGCTCGTCCGTGTGGAGCTGAACAGGGAGTCCTTCTCAGACAAGATCACGGATATCATGGCGATCCGGCAGAAGATCGAACACCGGCTCCGGAACTCGCTGAACGTGATGGCGGAAGTAGAACTGGTAGAAACGGGGTCACTGCCGCGGTTCGAGGGGAAATCGAAGAAAGTTATTGACAAGAGGTCGTTGTAAATGGACACACAGAAATTCATCATCAGGCAGATCTCGATATTTTCTGAGAACCGCCCGGGAAGGCTGGCGGCCATCGCTCATGCACTGGGGGAGGAGAATATCAACATCCTTGCCTTCAGTATTGCGGAGGCAAACGGGTTTGGCGTTGTCAGGGCGCTTGTCGACAAACCGGAGAAGGCTCACGACAAGCTCCAGTCACTCGGCTTCAATATCGCATTCACCGATGTCATTGCCGTACAGATGAAGGACCAGCCCGGGGGGCTTTATGTTGTTGCAAAGATCCTCGGCGATGCCGGGATTAATATAGAGTATTCCTATGCCTATTCCGGAAAAGAGGGGGCGGTACTCATCCTCCGCGTTGATCAGGTAGAGGATGCAATAAAAAAGATCAGAAACTCAGGCGCCGTCCTCCTGGAACGCTCGGTATTCCACTGACGCGGTCCTACTTTTTTTCCCATTTTACCAGTTCTGCAACTTCAGAGAGGGTGCTGCCCCGCTTTATCTCCTCGCGGATCCTTTCTTCGTTCTTACGCACTTCAAGCGCCCTTCGCGCGATCTCGTAAGCCCGCTCCTGCGGGACAACGACAACCCCGCTTTCGTCGCCGATGATCCAGTCCCCCGGGCGGACACACTGTCCTGCGCACCGGATCTCCGCATTGATCTCGCCGAATCCCTTGGGTTCCCCGGCATTGGGCACGGTCGCTTTTGCAAAGACAGGGAATTTCATGGCACGGATATCATCGACATCCCGCACAGCCCCATCGATAACAACGCCGCTGATCCCCTTCCTTTTACAGCTCAGGGTTGCAAGCTCCCCCCAAGGAGCGATATCCTTCACCCCGTCATTGTTGATGACGATAACCTCATTTTTCTTCGCAATATCGATAGCCTCTACCGGTTTTGCCCAGTCACCGGCAATAGTTTGCACAGTAACGGCCCTGCCTACCATTTTCACGTTCCCGCAGACCGAAAATACCCCGGCCATCGCTCCCTTGCGGTGCATTGCATCCGTGATATTCGGTGAGGAGACCTGCAGGAAGAGGGACCGGGTCTCTTCATCACCGGATTTCTTTGCCCGCGATTTACCGGAAGGCTCGTCCATCGCAGCCCGGATTTTCCGGGTCGACGCGGTTACATCTGCAGAGCGGATGATCCAGCCACCGACAATAATAACCTCCGCACCGCGCCGGACCGCTTCTGCTGCCCCCGCTGCATCGATACCGCCGGCGACCGCAACCGGAATACGCACCGTTCCTGCCAGCATGGAAAGGAGGTCGAGCGAGTCCTTTCCGGTCATCTGCTGGTCGATTCCCACGTGGGCGCAGATGATATCGATACCCATCGATTCCAGCTGAACCGCACGGGCCTTAGGGTCCGCGGTATTGATCAGATCCGCCATCAGCCGTATGCCGTAGAGCCGGGCTGCCCGGACGGCATCGGCAATCACCGCATCGTCGGCATCAGCGAGGATACAGACGATATCCGCTCCCGCTTTTGCAGCCATCTCCACCTCGATTGCCCCGGTGTCGGCAACTTTCATATCGGCAACGATCGTTCTTTGCGGGAAATGGTCCCTCAGCGAGCGGACTGCCTGTATTCCCTCGCTTTTTATCAGGGATGTCCCTGCCTCGATCCAGTCGGCACCCCCGTCAACCGATTCCTGTGCTATCTGCAATGCCCTTTTCTGTTCGAGAAGGTCAAGCGCTACCTGCAGAATCGCTTTTTTCATGATCAATGATAGGACACACCGGATGTTTAATCATTACCAGAACCAGTGTTTTGCATTCGGAAAAGAGAGGCACGGCGCAGGCCAAACCATCTCATTTAGCTGAAAACTGTGCCGGAGAGGTGTCCCTTAAATACAGGAGCACTCATTACCATTTTTTTTAATTCTGCCAGCAAAACCGGAATGGAATTAAAATAGGGTAAAGTGTTATTTCAACCCTTAAAATCCCACATAAAAATGATCAAAAACCCTGTCAGAAATAATTAATAACACTCCAGGGGGCTTCGGCTGTGCCGCCGCCCCCGCCGCTGGGACGACCCCCACAATACGATAATGTTGTATTACTTTATCCAGAACTGAGGGGAACTTGAAAAGAAAGGGGATGAATTTTTTTTTATTCTGTTTTAATTCCTTTTTAGATATAACATTATACGTCGAAAAGTGAAATCTATTTTTGGGTGTTATAAGCACTTTATCCAAAAAATATTCATTAAAACGGTATTACAATTAACGTCAAATCCAGATAGATTAATATGTACCTATAAGGGGATAGATAGATTAAGTGCAAAAGCGAAGCGCGTTCCGTCTGGTGTGAAAAAACATGAAAAACCTGTATACTAATTCCCGCGGGATCTCTGAAATGGTTTCAGTAATTCTCATTATTTTTTTAGTCCTCATCTTGGCTATAATCATTTATGTAATGATCTTCGGTTCACTTGACTTGAAATATATGCAGAAATCCGTATATATTGCAGGAGAGATGAGTACGATCCCCCTGGATGTCAGTCTTGATTCGGATTATATCCTGACCTTTATGCCTAAAGCCGGGGATCCCTTCTACCTTATTGGTCAGAAACGTGGAAACGGGACCCCGGTGACGATGAAAGTTTCCAGTCCTGACGGGCGGAACCTGGTACCGGATACAAGCGGACTGACCGGCGTCCTGTATGGGAAAACCCTGTATATTTACCAGGATCCTGCTTCATCGAACTCTTGCGAATATATTGTTTCAGATGCGAAACCCCTGAAAATTCCCCCGCCAATGGTAAACGGCATCTGGAAAATCCAGATGATTGATGAGCAGATCCACATCCTTGCCGATACCTACACCGAGACATTTACCAAAGGAACAACGTCACTTCCTGTGACAATCCTCTCAGGAACCGGAACCGGGGGAAAATCCTACCGCGCAGACTGCTCGGTTACCAACGGGACTTGCGGAGGCTACTGTCCTCTCATGTACAACACCAGTCCCTGTAACATGACCTATTCGAAATTCACTGGGAGCAACTATCTCACGTTCCCGAATGATCCGACGCTGAATTATACCGGCCAGATGTCCATCGCCGTTTCAATCCGGCCAACGACGACCGGTGATTCGGCCAATTCCGGAAACTGGCACCAGATCATCGGAAAAGGGGTGACTGTGGGTGTTAACGATGAAAACGATAATTACCAGTTCTTCCAGATGGGCGACCGGCTTTATTTCGAATGGAACGATGCCATTACCGGTACTCACTATCATGCCATGACGCCAACCGGCATCATCCAGGCAGGCCAGTGGAATAATCTTGATGTGGTTGTGCAGAATGGCCACATTGCGATTTACGATAATGGCGTATCGCAGCCACTCAGTTATTACCAGAGTAATGTCCCGGGGGTTAACCCGATTGCGGCTCCCACGGTCAACCTGCAGAACAACAATAATTCCGTTACCATCGGAAGACAGAACGGCGGTGCCGGCAATGAGTTTTATTTCAATGGGGATATCGGCAGTATTTCCCTGTATAACCGTGGCCTGACCCCGCAGGATATCACTGGTCAGGCCTGCCCCGGATAATTTTTTTTCAGATACCGGTCGCCGCCGACCCGGGCACCTTCGGTAAACAAAACTCGGACTCTTACCTGTTCTCCTCTACCGGCGGCATCGGGGCCGTATTGTTATACAACCATGCCCTGATACAAGCGGAGATCTCCCCAGAACTATGCTGGCTACCTAACCTGGTTTTTTTCCTTTTTAAAAAAGGATTATTCAGTTTTAAACTCGTCAGAAAAAGTGATCATCTTCATTTCCTTTTTCGGCGTTATGGATATTTCCCCGGGACTGCCGGCCGGAACAAGGGATACCAGCGTATACCCTTCCGGGACCCCGAGAAGTTTCCGTACCGCTTCGGCGTAGGGTTTCTTTTCGCCTGCAACCCAGCAGGAGCTGACCCCGTGCGCCTGCAGGCCGAGGATCAGGTTCTCGGTTGCTGCACAGCAGTCCTCAAGGTAATATTTCTGTTTCTTTTCCCCGAACACAGCAAAGCAAAGCGGGCACTCCGCAATAAATTTCCCATGATCCGTAAGTTCCGCGATTTTTGAGAGTGTCATTTTATCCTTCATGACACCGAAGAGCCAGGGCTGGATATTCATGGCAGTCGGTGCACAGGCGGCACATTCAAGAGCATCTGCAATCACGAGATCCCCGACAGGATCCGACTTGAATTTCCGGACACTATGGCGTGATTTTATCACCGTTGTAATAACGTTCATACTCCGGAATGGGGAACCGGGGTTAATATAATCTTGTGAATCGGAGGAGTCATCAGACTTCGGGAAGGAGAAGAATTCGTCAGAGCTCTTCGAGTTCCAAGGGGTTCGTCAGAACACTGAAGTTCGGCTGATGCCTCCCTTCACTACTCTGGGGTTTGATAACCCTTCAGAACTGCGAGGAAATTGAAGAATTATTACCCTGGGAAAAAAGAGACGGATTATTCTTTCCGGACAGACCATGCCAGTGCGATGAGCAGGGCAGCGCCGGCAAGGACTGCTTCAAAACCGGGTGATTTTGTCTGTGTCGCGGTTGCCGGGACAACCGAAGGGGTCGGCAGGAGGGTTGTAGCTTCCACGAACGGCGTTGTGACCGTTGTCGGCATCGTTGTTGCAACCATAGTCTTCACCGTTGTCGGAGTACTGGTCACCTCGGTCGTTGGGGTTGTTGTATGAGTATTGACGCTGATCAACGGGTTCGTATCCTGGTCGAGCATACCCCAACCAGCGGTGTAGGTTTTTCCACTTTCAGGGTAGTTATCCTTCATGGAGTTTACGTTGCACTCCGCCCAAATCTGATAAGTGCCGTAAGGATAGGTGTCACGCCGGCCGGTATCCCAGATCGGGCCGGTTGAATAGGGAGAGGTAGAGACGGGGATGTCCAGGACGGATGTCGGTGTCCCGGCGCTGTTGATCAGGGAGGAGTAGGTTGCCCCATCCGGGGACTGTACATGGATCTCTACCGGAACCGCAGAAACGCCGGGGCGTTGGGTGATCTGGTAGAGGTTGGTCGTGATCCGGAACGAGACCTCGTCACCCATCGTGATCCAGCCGTTTGATGTTGCATCAACGCCAAGGGTTGCATCATCGACCCGGATGTCCAGGTTCGGGTCTGCTACGATAAATGCGACTTTTGCACCCGAGCTGCATCCCAGTGACGGGCAGATAACTCCTGAAGCATTGATACGGTACCATGAGCCAAGGTAACCCGAAAATTCTGATGGGGAGACAGAAAAACTGGACGGGTTCGAGACCGTAATCGTATTACTCGGGGAACTTCTCGCAATATCTGCCGCTGAGGCCCACCAGCCTATCCGGGTGCTCCCATCCAAGGCAGCGGTAATATCCAGTCCCTGTTCACCCAGGAAGACAGTGTTGCCGGGGGCGATGGTACTTATCGGGGCTGCAGCCATCGCACCTAAGGGGAGCGTGAGGAGGACAAGCACCAGTACCACACAGATTTTTCCCATGCTGTTCATCATAAGAATCCATGACCTTTCCCATTATATATACTTGTCAAATGTCTCATAATCCCTCCAGACAGGAGCTGCTGCGCAGGGAGTTAAAACAGGGGGGACAGAAAAAAAATCAACTGGATTCACGGATTATACGGTCGAAGTTTTCGAATACGCGGTTCCCTTCGAAGGTATGGCTGACCTCAGGGTGCCACTGGAGCCCGTAGATGTGCAGATCCGGCCT
>PMKW01000031.1 GCA_003157895.1 Methanoregula sp.
AGTTTCTTGTTGAGGTTCGCCTCGTACATCTCATAAATAGCTTTTATGAGATAGTTGGGGTTGCTTGCAGTTTTCACACCAAAAACAGAATAGGTCCCGGCGAGCGGGTCATGCTCGATATAGGGGGTGACGGTCTTATCACCCTTGATGAGCGCCTCAAAATCCTCACGACCAATCTTCATGAATGTTTGATCTGTCATTCTCTGATTAAAGGATTTCGTATTTTATGTTTTTTTTAAAAAAANNAAATATTCTACCGGAAAAACCAAAAAAACGAAAGAGTATATACTTAAATTTCGAGGGTGATCCGGGTATGGCCCGCATCAAATATGATAGGGAAGGTGGAGATCACCGTTGCCCGGTCCCTGATAATACAATCATACTTGCCGTGCAGGAGTTTGAAGCTTACCGTGCCGTTCTGGGTAGTGATATCATTGCAAATTATCTGCAGGTCTTTCCTGATGGCGACATGCACCCCGTTCAATGGTTCGCCGTTCCGCTGGACCGCGACAGAGAGCACCCCGAGACCTTCGCTCTTCCTCCCGATCTCCGGGATTAGGTCCCTGCTTCTCTTGCAGATGTGGCCTTTTTCAAGGATCCGGCATCCCACGACAACTGCTTCCACATAGTCGCGTTTCACTTCATAGAGATCGAACTTCTCCGTACCGGAAAGCAGCATGACTGCCTTATCGCCGTACAGGATCCCTTTTTCGTCAATAAGGATGGCCCCTTCGGGTTCA
This sequence comes from Methanoregula sp., assembly GCA_003157895.1. Taxonomy (GTDB): domain Archaea; phylum Halobacteriota; class Methanomicrobia; order Methanomicrobiales; family Methanospirillaceae; genus Methanoregula. The sequence goes on from PMKW01000031.1 coordinate 741, forward strand.
CCATCAAGGAGGGCAAGGTCGAATTCCCGGTCGCCACTCACCGCAACCGCGATCCCGTTTATATTCTTTGACTGGATGGATCGGATCAGTTCAGGCAGCGTGTAGGTCCCAAGCCGGGTTGAATCTGCAAGGAGCGTTCCTATGAGTTCCTGAATTTTCATAGATGTATCATCCCAAGCGCATATGCTGGCCAATTGAATCGGAAACCGGCCCTGGTTCCACACTGTGTCTGCTGGAGATATTGGCGACATCGGTATTATATATTTGCGAATTTTATCGTGGAGATCTCTCTAGCAGAAGAATCTCTTCTTATGTCTGCTCCTGTAATGATAATCCTGGTTGAAGAATTTTGTTTGAATTCTTCTCCTGTTTCGGGTCTGATGACACTCAGCGTCATACATAAGTGCTCAGGAAAAAAACGGTATACCGGATCTATGGAATCATTCTATCCGATGCTGATCTCGGCAACCGCGGTTCTTGCCACCCTGGCCTATGCCTCGTATCTCGACATCAGGGACCGCCGGGTACCGTTCATATACTGGCTTCCGATGCTTGCTGTGGGGATCTGCTGCACAGTCTTCCTGCTCTGGCAGGCCACGTCAAACCTCAGCCTGATCGCTGGCTACCTCTCCCTTGTTGCCAGTTTCCTGTATCTTGATTATCTCGATAACCGGGGAAGGACCGACTCGCCCGGTCTCACGTTTTATTACCGGAAGGCATCGATCTTCTGGTATCTCGCCCTTGTCCTTGCCCTCCCGGCCCTCTCATGGTTTGTACTTGCACCTTCCCTCAATACGCAGCTTGTTCCCTGGTATGCGATGTTCGCCGGGATATTCGGGTACGTCTCCTACATGGAATATACCGGCAGGTTTGAGGAGAGACCAAGAACAAAGCGGAAAACGCAGGAGATGGATGTTGCCCGGGCCATCAGCCGCTGGTACTTCGTCCTGATCATCCTGATCTACATCGTAACCACCACTCTGATGCTCTTTTACCAGGGCAGCTGGGGTGCACCGGCCTCCCTTATCCTCCTCATCACGGTGTTCTGCGGAGTCTTCTACACTTTCGGGAGAATGCACTTATTTGGCGGGGCTGATGCATGGGCACTGATCTTCATCGCGTTCTGTGTCCCCACATTCCCGTTCACGCCGCTGCTTGGCAACCCGCCGCTTCTTTTTCTGGCATTCACTGTACTGCTCAACGCCCTGCTGCTGAACCTCGTGGCACCGGTCGGGATCTTCGCCATTAATATCCTCCGCGGGAACCGGGCACCGGTGATGTATATGTTTTTCGGTTTCCCGGTCAAGGGGGAGGAGATCCAGAACGAATGGGGATTCGTGATGGAGGATTTCGAGGAAAAACAGGGAACGGTCAGCCGGAAATTTATCGGGTTCTGGGACTCGATAAGGAGAATGTACGCGGGAGAAGATCGGGTATACACCAAGGAACTCCGGGAACAGCCGGAGAAATTTGCCAAAGAGCTTGCGATATACCGGAAGGCGGGAACCGTGTGGATCTCTTACGCGGTCCCGTTCATCATCCCGATCACGGCCGGGCTCATCTCAGCCATCTTCTTTGGGGATTTCCTGTTTGCGATCATGAAGATTTTTGTGACGGGGTAAGACGATGCTGAACCTGAAATTTGTCGATGGGCTTATACCGGTGATCGTGCAGGACGCACAGTCAAAGGATGTGCTTATGATGGCATATGCGAACGAGGAAGCGGTCCGGCTCACGCAGGAGACTCATTTTGCCCACTATTACAGCAGGAGCAGGAAGAAACTCTGGAAGAAAGGCGAGGAGAGCGGCCATTTCCAGAAGGTCGTGCGAGTCCTCGCCGACTGCGATGAGGACTGCCTGATTTACGAAGTCGGGCAGACCGGCGCTGCGTGCCATCTGGGATACCGCTCCTGCTTCTTCCGGACCCTTGACGGCGCCATTATCGGGACAAAGGTGTTTGATCCCGAGAAAGTGTACGGGAAAAAAGGGCATTGATTTTTTTTGCTCTGGAGAACCCTTATTTTTATCGCATGGGCCGCCCCCTCTTGCGGTTCTTCCATTGCCTCATCTCTGATGAGATTCAGCACCCCCAAGAGCGTCCGATTTATCTGAATGATTGCTCCAGAGCAATTTTTCTTTTAA
>PMKW01000157.1 GCA_003157895.1 Methanoregula sp.
GAGCCGGTGACGCCGAGCAGGGTCTGGTACTGCCTGCCCTCCTCAAGACCTTTGTTCAGCTCTTTAATCGCTTCCGGCTGCGAACCGGCAGGGGCGAAGGTTGAGACAAGCTGGAATTCGGTCACGGTGCTAAGGATCTTGCAGGGAGATATTAAAATGGATCGGGATGCGGCAGGAAAATGAGACCCTCACGCATCACGTTTTTCCCTGCCGGGTCATGGGGCAGACATTGCAGCCCACCATCTCACCGAAGCAGAAGAGGAAGCGTTCCCGTATGGTTGTCGGGAGCTTGTCTTCCGGAATGGGAACAAAACCGAAGGTCTTGTAAAACGAGATGAGGATGAGAGTCGAATGGATGAAGATCTGTTCGGAGCCGCACGCATTGATGAGTGCCTGGACAGCGAGCCGGGCATAACCTTTTCCGCGGAACCTCTCACTGGAAAAAACGCAGTCCATCTCAAGCCCGTCCGGGTGCCGGGTGCACCGTGCAGTTGCGGCAAGGATACTGTTGTCGAAAACACCGAAGACCCGCTCCCCGGGCATATCGTTCTTCTGGTCGCGGTACTCTTCCCACAATTTTTCCGCAAGCTGGAATTCCTCATGTTTCAGCTCGCGTACAACAACCATCGGCCCGGCTCCTGCCATATAATGAAGAATCTACTCTCCATTCATATTTGAGCCTGACCATTCATACGGGAAGAAAGAACGGTCAAAAAACCGCACGGGTAATCCGGGCTTTCTCCTTCATGTCCCGGGCAAACACTTCTGCATTCGTCAGGTCTTCAGCATTGGGCCGGCCTTTGTTCAGCCCGCCGAAAAATTTAAGGAAACTATTCGTGTTCCACCCTGCACAACCGAATTCACCGATAATTGCATACCCTTTCTCCTGCAGCTTTTCCCGTACCTGCTGGTGATTTTTCTCGATGAACTCTCTGTTTGCAATGAAGGCCGGGGCCCCGTAGGTTGAGAAGAGGAAGGCTCTCTTTCCCGCAACGTGTGGCAGCCGGTCGGCAAGATCAAGGACAGAAGGGTGGAATGTCGCACTGTAGATCCCCGAGCCGAAGCCGACCAGATCGTACTCCGCGATCTCTTCGGGCTTAACCTGCTGCGGCGTTTTTACCTCAGCACCAAGCACGTTTGCACATGCGTTCGCGATCTTCTCGGTATTCCTGTGATGGTAAGAGAAAACCACCACGAGAGATCGTAACTCCTGCGGATTTCCAGAATCAATCCCTTTCGTTTCCATTCTTTCACCTCATAGATTATTCACGGCCCACCAGCTCCTGCACCCATACCCGGTTTGCCCGGAGGGCACACCCCCCGCTCGTTTCCGTAAGCAGGTTATGTTCATCGCGGATCCGCCCGAGCAGCCGGGATTGCAGGGCTTCCCTGAGTGGCACGGTCGCAAGATTCGCGTCCGAGAACGGGGCAGCAGGGCAGGGTTCGAGGTTGCCGGAGGGGCTGACATGCACAAAGCCCCGGCCAGCGGCAAGGCACCCGCCATACGTATCCTCATCACCGGGAAACCCGATAAAGAGGGCCGGAAATTTCTGGTTGAAGACCGAAAGGACAGCCTGCAGGGTCTTCTTCTGTTCACGGGTCAGGACAAGGTTTTCTGTGCCTGGCTCCATCGGCACATACTCGACATAGGTAAAGACCCGGGCGCCGGCATCGATCATCTGACGGACGAACACTTCACCGGCCACTTGCCCGAAATTATTCCGTGTCGTGGTCACTGAGCAGCCAAAGAAGATGTTTTGATCTTTCAGGAGGGAACAGGCAAGAAGCAGCCGGTCATAGACCCCGCTGCCACGCCGGCTATCGGTGTCGGTACGGAACCCTTCGAAACTGATGACCGGGACAATATTTCTGCACATGGCGATGGAAGCAGTTATCACTTCATCGATCAACAGCCCGTTCGTGAAAAGTGGGAAGAGGATGGCAGGATGAGCCCGTGCAATTCGAAAGATCTCATCCTGCCGGACGAGCGGTTCGCCACCGGCAATGACAATGATGGAAACGCCGAGCTCCGCGGCCTGGCAGGCAATCGATGCGAGCACCTCAGGCCTCATCTCTGCTCTGGGCTTTTCTCCCCGCCCGTGCAGATAACAGCCGGTACAGGCAAGGTTGCACTGCGAGGTAATGCTGACGATCATAACCGGTGGGACGAGCAGCCCTTCGCGCTTGTGCTGTTCCCGCACCCGTGCCGCTTTTTTCTGGTGGTGCAGGATAAGGGATCCGGGGATGACGAGGGCCGGGTCGTCTGCGATGATCCGTAGTGCCTGGCTGAGGGTCTCACCTATAGTTGCATCGAAGGTTTCGCGGTACCCGGGGTTGTTCTTTTTCATGGATGATCCCTTGTTCTGCAGGTTCACGGAAAATCCGGTCTTACTGAGGGGATCCTGCGGGAATAATTCCACACGGCACTCACTGCCCCCGCTGGGCCTGCATGTCCGAAACCTTCACGTCCGGGTGGACATACCGCCCCCGCCCCTTCGTCCCCTGGAACATATTGAGCTGGATCGCCTCAACCGGGCAGAAGTGCAGGCAGGCGCAGCAGAGCTCGCAGTGGTGCTGCCATGACGGCCGGTCATTCGCCAGAGTGATATTTCCCACCGGGCAGACCTTTGCACAGGTCCCGCAGGAGGTGCAGGCATCGGAGACGGAAAACGCCTTGTCCATACCGTGGACGTTTTGAAAGAACGGCGGGTAAATGAGGCATCTCATCAGGGAGGATCCGGGAGAGAACCCGGACGGCACCGCAATACCCTGGTCGATAGTGTGTGCAATGCTTACAAGGTGTTTGTCTGCCGCTGCCAGGATCGCATCCTTCTTTTCTCCCTCAGGCGGCCTGCCAACCGGCGGAAAATTCCCCGGCATCTTCACGGCAAATGCTGCATTGAGTTTCCTGCCCTGTCCTTTCATGAGGATTTTGTTCAGCTGGTGGAGGGCGGATATCCCCGTTCCTCCCATGGTGACGATGGCAAACGTAGAGCCGGCTCTGGACAGGTCGAGTCGTTCTGCGAATTCTGCAACGATCCGCGGGACACCAGCGTCATATACCGGACATACTATGCCGACACGGTCTGCCTGCGGGACAATATTCCCTGGCGTGTCCTTCAGTACAGCGATCGATACCAGCTCGCAGTCTTCGAGTGTTGCTGCAACTATTCTGGCTGCGGCAAGTGAGTTGCCGGTACCGGTGAAATAATAGATGATCGTTTTCATGGTTTTTCTTCCGGTCGTTGTTTCAGATCGGTGATGGATACGGACGGGTTCCGGTATCGTACCCGTTTTTCTGTCTTGGCTCCTGCCTGGATTGCCTGCACCGGGCAGATGTGGATGCAGCCGCAGCAGAGCTCGCAGTGGTGTTTCCATACCGGACGTCCCTGCACCATCTCGATATTTCCTGCCGGGCAGATGGCAGCACAGGTCCCGCAGGACGTGCATTTGTCATTGACAGAAAATTTACGGTCATCGGTATGGACATGGCATGTGAACCAGGGGTAGATCAGCGTGTGCAGCACGTGGGAAATGAGCGAAGAAGGCAGTGCCCGTTTCTCGCACCGGGCCACCGGCCCCGTGAGCGCTGCCACCTGTTCATCTGCCCATGCAAGGATCTCGATCTGCTTTTTTCCTGTCGGCGAACTGTACATCAGGATATAATTGCCGGGCATGGTTACTGAAAACCCGGCATCGAGCCCGTGGCCCTGGCGCTTCCGGAGGATGCTGTCGAGCTGCTGCAATCCAGCCGATCCGCCGGCGCCCCCAAGGGTGACCACGGAAAACGTATAATCCGCATGCGAGAGGTCAAGCCGTCTGGCGAACCCGGCCACCATCACCGGCAGGCCGGAAAAGTATAATGGATACACGATGCCAACGCGTTCAGCCGGTGGAACAATATCGCCGCTGGTCTTATGCAGCGATGCGATTGGTACCAGCTCGCAGTCGCCAAGAACTGCAGCGATCTTCTTTGCAGCAGCAAGCGAGTTGCCGGTGCCGGTGAAGTAATAGATGATCGTCTTCACGGCACACTCCCCGCTGATTTTATTGCCGAGATCATCGCGTTGATCCGGGTCGTGTCCTTTATCCCGGTTTTATCGAACACGAATTCCCCGGCAACGATCACCCCATTTTCTTCAAGAGCTTTTTTTAACATCGGGAGAGTATCCCCTTCTTTTCCCCCGCAGGTCGCAAAGATCACCGCCTTCTTCCCTGCGCAGCCATCAAGCGCTGCAACCGCCGCGTTGATCGCGGGAGTTGCCCTTCCGGCCCAGACCGGTGTCCCGATGACGATCAGGTCATCAGCTGCGACATCGATAACTGCCTGTCCGATGGGATCGCACATGCCTTTCATTGCCCGGTAACACCCGCGGGTGTACATGCTCAGCCGGGATGAGTACTCTTTTGATACCGCTTCGATGAGTTCTCCTCCGCAGGCAACGTGGACTTTCTCTGCCACGCTGCGGGTGTTCCCGGAATATGAGTTGTAAATAATGCAGGTCTTCATGATTTCACGTCACGTTCATGTTGTTCTTCTATTCCCGTTGTTCCTTCATCCATACCTCTGAGCGGATCAGCCGCAATGATCTGCCTGAGCAGCTCACCCCCCGCATCCGGGTTTTTCGTGTCCTTCGCATCCAGGGAAATCTCTGCCATGACTTTAACCCCGCGGTCCGCCAGCGCTTTGCTGAGGAGCGGGAGGGCTTCGCCGGGCTGGTTGGAGCAGGTGGTAAAGATCACGGCCATCTTGCCCTTGCAGCCGCGGAGTGCCTGTATGGCAGCGTTGATCGCCGGTGCCGGCTTCCATGCCCAGACTGGAGTGCCGATGATTAAAAGATCGTAGCCCGAGACATCGATCTCATCAGGTTCGATCGGGTCGCAGGCCCCCTTCCGTGAGTGCAGGACACCGGTAGTATAGACAGAGAACGAGGTGTAGGGTTTCCTTGTCCGGACCTCGATTGTATCACACCCGCTGGCATTCCTGATCCCTTCGGCAACGCCCCGGGTTATACCGGAGTACGAGTAGAAGATCATACAGACTTTGATAGCATGGTCGCGGGTTGTTCGCCGGAGCATTTCCCGGTTGCAGTTCGCCATAACGGTCGCGTGCATCAGCTCGAAATGTTTTCGGAACTCCACCATCCGGTCGCGGTTGACGGTGTAATAGATGTAGAGCCCTTGCCGGCGGGACTCGACCAACCCTTCGGTTTTCAGTGTTTTCAGGTGCTGCGATACCGCGGGCTGCGAGATTTTAAGCCGGGCCGCAAGTTCGGAAACGCCGAGTTTCCCGCTTGTGTCCGTTGAGAGGAGGTAGATGATCTGGAGCCGGGTGAGATCGCCGAGCGCCTTGAATGTTAAGGCCATATCCGGGACGATCCGGCAGAGGTTGTTGCATACTTCGCACTTATTGCAGGGCTCCATAATATTCTGTATAAGCGTTTGCTTATACACTTATATGATTTGCGTAAAACGTACGCCGCGGTCTTCCCGGGGCCCGGGAAAAATAAGATCTATTTTTTCACAATGAGCTTGTGCGCCGCCTGATCGACTTTATACGATTTTGGCCGGTCCAGGAGGTCGAGCGCGTTGATCTTCATATCGACGAGTTCCTGGTAATTGAACGACTCGTTCTTCTTTTCGCCCTTCTCATCCCAGAAAACAACAACGCCGTTCTCCATCTTTTTGCTGCTGATGATGTCGTGCATACAATCCGATGGGAATGAGGGGTAATGAAGGTTACGACCGTTACAAAAAGAGAACCTGAAAAAACGGAACCCCGTTCCCTGTCCGCTCTGCCGGGTCCGTGCATTTTCTGGGAAAAATGATATAAAAGAATGAGAGAAAGATGATTGTGTCCGGGTTGGCAGTCATAAGGGTAAACCCCGGATCGCTGCGTTTCGTCTCACCAGTTCCTCCTGGGAAAATTACCCGCTCTCTGCACTAAACGCCAAAAAGTCAGGACCGACCCGCCCCCGGATCGACGATACAGTCTGCAGGGTCTCATTACTCTTCTCTGTATCGATAACCGGGACACGGGAATCGGATTTTTCTCTGTGCCGGTAAGTAACCTCATACTATGAGCTTCACATTCATCCAGATGCCGGCACCGTGCGCAATCCGAGATCATTTTCCGGGTCATGATAGCAATGGATGCCAGTAATTTCGGCAACCATGATAAATTGAGACCATGCACCAGCGGTAATATTTCTCCATGACCGGCAATACATAAACCACAGAGTAACACTAAACCTGCTGTCCCTGGCGGAAACGGCATACCCGGCACCCGGGCAAAAGAGCGCGTGATCCGGTGATGATTGCCGGCCTGGACTGCAGGGTGACGAAAGTCCTGACACGACAGCCGGATATTTCCCCGGAGATGTGAACAGGTACACCGGACACCTGCCATCAAATTTTTTCACAATAATAAAAGAATGGGAAACCCTTTCCGGAAATTTTCCCGCCCGGTTTTTACCAAAAGAATTTTTTCGGAAAAAAATTTAAAAAAAAATTCCGCTTTGGGGTTATTCCGAACTGTCGGTGTTCTGTCAGCATATGGAGAGAATACCGTGCCGTTACGGGAAAAATCCTTTCCCGGAAAAATAATGGTACGGGTGTTTTATTGTCGTTTGAGGCTCCTGTCAAGTCAGGACCAAGGGAGGGATCGGAAAGATGGTGAAGTAGAATATATCCGTAATAATGCATGCCAGGCCTGCGATGATCCCGAGAATCCCGAGAATTGCCTGCCAGCTTTTTTTATTCCCTGATTTAAACAGGACAACTCCCCCGAAGACAATGGCAAGCAGCCCGAAAATATAGGGATACCGGAACCAGGATAGCACAGCAAGGATGATACTCCCGATACCCAGTGCGGACATCGCCGTGTTCCCGGCAGGTTTTACCGGGGCCGCCGTCACCGGCTGCACAACGGCCGGCTGAGGGGGGTAATATACCGGCTGTGCGGGAGGAGGTGTCGCAACCGGCTGAACAGGAACTCCTGCAGATTGGGGAGACGGTGCTTCCTGGTTTTTCCGGAAGGGTTTCCCGCAGTTTTTACAAAACTGGTTGGTATCAGGATTCTGGGTTCCGCATTCGCTGCAAAACATGGTGTCACTCTCTTGTCTGCTTTTTATTTATACTGATATGAATTTTGTGATTTCCGGAGAAACCCAATAACCGATATGCAGACCGGGTGGAAGTTGTCGCAGATTACTATTCCGGACAACAGTACGAGATAATCGACCAGTTCGTTGAATGATCAGACAAGGGATCTGGCCTCTCCCGGGCTTCCTCATCGTTTTTTTGCACAAAACGGAAAAGAGACGCCATACTCTTGCTTCTGCGGTTAACAAGAGACATAAGAAAAGAACAGACCTTCTCCGGAACCAAAAATTTTCAGACAACACAACTGCCTGATGAACCAGCACAATCACCGTTAATGATCGTCTGATAGAAAAATTTATGAACAATAATCAGACACAATCAAATATGCCTGACAAAAAGGTATATTATCTGGCATTTGTGCTCCTTTCCCTGATCCTGTTCTGCACGGTTCCGGTTCTGGCACTAACAGCCCCGTACAGTTTCTCGGTCTCACCGGTATCTGCTGAAGGTAAACCCGGGGATACAGTCACCTATCATATAACCATCACCGCAAACAGCGGGTTTAACTCCCCGGTTGATTTTACCATGGATGTCGGCACACTCGGGTACAGCCAGAAAATTGTCCTCGGAACATACCAGGGTCCCTATCCGCAGTCATTCACCTATATCCTGACCATCCCGCAGGAGGTCCCGACAGGAATTACCGCCGATGTTACCGTCAATGGTAAAAGCGGGACATACCTCCAGCAGCAGAACCTCAAACTCAAAGTTACGGGTAACGGCGGGCCCATCGAATCTGTCACAAGCGCGATTACAGACCTGATCAATACTATTATGCGTGAAATTGCAAGTATAACCGGGAGTAAAGGATCCGGTTCTGATGAGGTACTTCTCTTAATTTTTCCTTTTTACTGCGCCCGCAAGGGGTCGGCTGACTGCTCATCCCGCTCTCGTTTCCATAATTATCACGTGGCGGGTGGCATTGACCTGAATCTCCGGAAGACCGGGACAAAAACGTATATTATCGGCGATTTTCCGTTATTATTATCTTTTTAACCCCGTGATCCCGGCTCATGAACACCCGGCCTGGTCATGAACAGGTAACCCCATCATTTTCAACCAGATCCCTGTTGTACCCGGGACGGGAGCCGCAGGAATGGTGATCTCCGGCCTTGTTGTGCTCTTAAAAAAAACATTGCTCATGGCGATCGCGAATTATCATCTCTGGTAATGCCGGGGATCTCACCGGCAAAAAGACTCTTATCCCTCCGGGCATGACCGGACGGTTTTCCCGTAATAGACGGATCTGGTGCATCCAGTGTCCCGAAGTACAAAAAATGAAAAATAAGGATCGGATCTGCCATAAAAAAAAAGAACCGACCACAGCCTTTAACCATTGTTTTATGAGTCTTTTGGTCAAACGAGGCATAAAGATAGCATTAAATAGTAGACGAAGTATTGTATATCCTAATCCCAATACGGGGTATGCAATGACCGAAGACAAACGAAAGATACAGCTTCTGAAACTCTTCAGTACCATGTCGGGCAAGACCAAGATTGTCGAACCGATGAAGAATATCCATGGTACCCTGAGAGACAGTGACGCGATTGAACGCGAGGTCGCTCTCGTGATGAGAGAGATCACGGAACAGGGAATCTTCAAGACTTCCTTAAAACCGATCCAGCTTGCAAAGCTCGTCACTTCTTTCTATATGGGAAAGAACGATACCGAGATCGCACGCGAACTCGGTGACGAGAAACTGTCAAAGACGGTTGCACGGGCCAGGGTGAGGCTCAAACTCTTCCGCGAGCTTGACTTCAAGATGCCCTTTGACAAGGAGAAGATGGAAGATCTCATCGATTCCGGCAAGACAATGAAGGAAGTGTCTGAGGAACTTGGCGTCAGCCCATCGACCCTTCGCGAATACCGGCATGTAATCGAGGAACAGGAAGACCCTACCATCGATTCCTATATCGACAGGATCCGCGACGTCATGGAGGATCGTGATCTCACCGAACAGATGACCAGGAGCGCCACAGACAACAGCCTTGGCGATTCCATCGATATTACAGAAGCTGAACTCATTGACGTGACGTAAGGGAAAACCCTTACCCCGGCACTCCCCCTCTTTTTTGAGCGACGGTATGCGCTCTCCGGGTGGTTCATAAGAACCGTGAAGAAGAGAAGATTTACGAAATAAATCTTCGAAGTCCGAATGGTCATCAGACCCGGAAGAGGAGACCTCATCGGAGTTTTTCAAAATCAGAAGAATTTCCTGCAGTGATTTGAGGACGAGGAAAACTCATCGGAGTTCTTTGAACGGTGGGGAGGGTTGAGCGGTCATCGGACCTCTTTGCTCTTCATCCATTACGGGATTCGGCAAGTCAAAGAGCCTGATGGCTCTTCTCCTGTCTCGCCTCTGATAAGGCTCGACAAATCGAAACTTATAAGGAGATACAGACGAGAACTGGATTATATGTGCGCAGGCTTTTTTTCCCGCTTTATAAAACCGAAACCCCATATAGTTGAAAGCCCACCGCCGCCATCTATTACCCACGGGCCCGGGATGCACATACCCGAATACAAGAACAAGCCCTATTTCATCGTTGCATCGGTTGAGATGGGAAATACAACGACGAAGTGCATTCTTACCGGCGTAAGCCTTGAAACCGGGATGTCGTATGTCATCAACAAGACGGTCAGCATGAGCCGTGACATCCGCCCTCCGAAGCCCGGTGAGACGATCTTCGGGGCAACACTGGACGGGACCGAACTGACCCGCGAGGCAGTGACCGACCTTGTCCGGGACACACTCCTGAAATGCCACCGGGATGCACATCTGGACATCAATAAAGAGCTGGACTTCGTGGTAAGGAGTACCGGTGTTGTTGCCGAGATGGAATCGCCGGATCAGGTCGGGGATTTCGTTATCGCGCTTGCCAACGGCTGCCTTATTGCAGGTGTCCCGCCCCGCAAGATGACACCCCCGATGTCCAAGGAGAACCAGCCCGCAAAACTCCAGCCGTTCAGTTTTGCCGACAAGGTCGTTTTCGTGGGTGCCGTCGCGGGGGTCATCCCGCCGGTCGGGTCTACCGGCGTTGAGATGGTGGCAAACGAGATGGAGGGCGAACTTGCCATGGCCGGCATCAAGGAAGGTGCAAAATGGACCCCGGTTGATTTCCGCAATCCATGTGTATCGGTGGATTTTGGCACGACACTGGACGGGAGGATCACCAGCGATGTGGCTAAGGATGCCGTAAACCCGTTTGCCAAGACCGTAGGGAATTTCTGCGGGCTTGCCGGTGCAATTCCGGATGCGATCGTACGCGGGACCGGCCTTGTCCAGGAACGAACCGGCACTGCGCTGGATATCTTTGGCGAGCACAGTATATCCGGCGGGTTTTTTTCCGGGGGAAACCGCAGGGTTGTGGAGGATTTTGTGGAGCGGTGCCACAACCATATCGATATCCGGATCGTTCCTGCCGAGCGCACCCGTTTCGGGCGCGTCCCGGTCAATGCAAAACTGGCTGCTGAATCTGGTATCGCCATGATCGGGTGCGACTGCGGGGAGAACTCAAGCGAACTCGACAAACTGCTGGAAATCGGTGCTGAGATTCACAGGAATTACAACCTCGCCACCCTGAACGAAGTGGTGGACCAGGTCTGCGCAAAGATGGCGCTCCGCCTTGTTGACGTTGCTGTTGAACAAGGCCTTGTGCTGAAAAATTCCTCGATCGGATTCACCGGCAGGGCCGCGATCTCCGGGAGAAAACCGGAGTATATTCTCAAGGGCATCACTGAACGAAATCTCTTTGATGATCCCGTCGACCACCTGGTCTTCGTAGACGACGGGCTTGCCCGCGGCGCGGCCCTGATGGGGCGGTGCATGAACTCGCTGGGCAAACCGAAAAATCCTATCGGGGGAGTCCGCGGGGGCCCATGTATTATGAGCCGGCGGATCAAAATAGGAAAGTGACACTGGTGTATCATGACAGATGAAAACAATGCAGATGAACAACTCTATGACATACTCGTTCCTCCCGGCGTACCGCAGAAAATTATTGTTGAAATCGCGAAAAAATTCAAAGTGAAAGTCGTGGAACGCACAGAAAAACTCTCTTTCGCAAACATGGAAGGGGAGGAACGCAACCTCCTTGCATTCCGGGGAAAACTCGAAGTTGTCCAGGAAGTTGAAAAATACATGATGGACCAGCTCAAGGCATTTATTGAGAAATAAATTTACTTTGATTTTTTTCTTTTTCGATGTTTCTTTCCATGGTTTTAACAGGATTGAGGATCGGAGACCGGGAAGTACGATCATTCTCTGATATGAAGATATTGTTGAAGAACAATAGTGAAGAGGGCTCTCCTCCTCAGGTCGCCTCACGAGGCAGAGCGGGGCAATTACCGGGTCTGGGAATACTCCTGGTGAAGACCTGAAGGTGCAAGAAGGTTTTTTCGTTTCCGGAATACGGTAACAGAGCCACAGCGGGGGCGTCCCTTCGGGGAATTGGGCATTGCTTCAGCGAGGACCGGTTGGAAAAGATTTCCCTCAGAGTTCTTCATGACCGATACACTGAGCCACACGAGGTGAGGAGAGAAGAAGAAATTATCAGAGTGAAGGTTACATTGCCATAACTGATGTGGTCGAAGGACCATCCGGGTTCGGTTAACGAACTCTGATGAATCCGTTCGAAAACTGATGATTTTCTCCTGACTCACCACGTGTTCCATGAGGTTCATCAAATGACAAATTTCATCCGATTGCAGCCCGATCTGCATATATGCAACTCACCTGGCTCGGTCATTCCTGTGTGTTCCTGTCCGGTTCCCGGAAAATTCTCATCGACCCGTTCATTGAAGGCGGGAGTGCCGCGGGGATACCGGCAGATATCGTTGCCATCACTCATGGGCATGAAGACCATATGGGTGAGGTGGTCGCGCTCCACAAGAAGACGGTAGCGATCACCGAGATCGCCAGATATCTCAGATCAAAAGGCCTTGCAGTTGAAGGAATGAACATCGGCGGGACAATAACAGTGGACGGTGTCTCGTTCACAATGACTCCTGCACTCCATTCCACCTTTATCGAGGAGGCTGGGCCCGGGTTTTCCGGCGGGTCTGCAGCTGGTTTTGTCATTGGAATGGATGGCGTGAAGGTGTACCATGCGGGAGATACCGGGCTCTTCTCGGACATGAAACTGATCGGGGAACTTTACCACCCCGATATCGCGCTCCTGCCAATAGGAGGGAGGTACACGATGGGTGTGGCGGAAGCGATGATGGCGGCAAATTTCATCGGCGCGAAAACGGTCATTCCGATCCATTATAACACCTGGGACAAGATTATCGCAGATCCCCTCACCCTGAAATCAGCGGTCGAGCGGACGACCGATATCCGGGTCCGGGTGCTCCAGCCCGGAGAAAGTATGGATCTTCTCCCGTAATTTTTGGACGCCCTTATGGGGTAAACCTTCCTGGATCCGGGGGGGTTTATGCAAATATGCAGCGGATTTCCCCGCATATACATTGATGCGGGCAGGCTGGCGATACCCGGCCCATCCGGATCGCGTCCATCGGGAACTCACGGGCAGGGGGGATCGGGGAGCGCGATGTTGACTATGCGGGGTCAAAATGTGTCAGGAACCCGCCCCCGATCTCGCAAAAAAAATGCTGTATTCCTGGCATTTGCGGGTGGCATAAAAAACCCCTTCACGAGGGTGGATGGAGGGGGTAATAACTGAATCGGGCGGCGGATATGCCCCCTCGGAAACCGGCCTGCAGGTAGCTTACCGTCACTTAATATATTCCCGGAGCTTCTGCACGCGCGCAAGCTGCTGCTTTGCCTGCTCTTTCTTTTCTTTCTCAATGCTGTTCATGATCTTGTCGATTGGCTTTGACAGGGAATAAATCTTCACCGGGCGTCCTTTCCCTTCGGCCTTGTTCTCCTTGCTCTTGATCCAGTCCTGCCCGATCAGATAATGCATGGCGAGACTGACTTCCGGCTGGCGGAGATCCGTCCCGCGTTCGATATCCCGTGAAGTTGCCTCGGATATGTTTGCGAGGAATACCAGTACCTGCGCGACATTTTTCCGTGTGCCGATATTTATAAGCAGACTGACAAATTCTTTCTCTTTTTCAGTAAAATACATCACGTTCTGGCGTTTCATGCACTACATCCTCCTTATTGCATATTATTTTTACTAATATATTTTTATCGGTGCTCCCCCATGCGAAGCTGCCCCGCGATCAACTCCGAAAATCCTGTCCTGCCGGTCAAACCGGGACTCCGGCATGCTCTGTATGCCAGCTTTCCGTGATAGTGCGAATGAAGAAGAGAATATACGGTACCCCATGGGTTTTTTTCTGATCTCCTGATTTTTCGTGTTTATTTAAAACCCGGCGCAACATCCAAGAACCCGGACGATCAATACCCTTCTGAATATATGTTCTCACTGAAAATATCTCTCGTTACAACCATGCTCATTGCGGGTGCGGTGTTCCTTGCCGGTGGTGTCGCTGCATCTACGGGCATCCAGACGTCTATGGGCGATGACGTCACGATATCGGGATATTCCACAGCAGGGGCGTTCGTATACCTCTTCCTGACCGGGCCAAACCTTCCCGAAAACGGCGTGGCACTGCATGATATTACCAAGAGGGCTGACCAGGGTGGGTTTACCATAGTCAGCGTGGACGGTGACGATCACTGGACTTATACATGGCATACGAAATCGATTAACGGGCGGCTTGATGAAGGGACATACCTGGTCTGGGTTGTTAATGGCCCGAGTGATCGCTCCCACCTTAATACGGGCGACTACCAGACAATTTCCGTTACGCTCGGGGAACCCTTTATCAGCGTTGACACCCCGGTACAGCCCGGCGGAATGAACCTGCGTTCGGTCCCTGACGAGGCATCGGTAACGGTAAACGGGGAGTACCGCGGAAAAACACCGCTTAATATCAGCGGTCTGTCTCCCGGTACTTATGCCGTTACCTTTTCCCGGTTCGGGTTTATGGAACTGTCCACACAGGTCCAGGTGGGCCAGGGACAAACTGCCGAAGTAACAGCAACCCTTAAGCCGGAAACGGGAACGTTTGCAGTGAATACAACCCCGCCCGGCGCCCGCGTCCTGCTCGACGGGGTTAATGCCGGGCTCTCACCGGTTGTCCTTGCAAATATCTCCGCAGGTAACCACACGATTATGCTGGAAAAGGACGGGTACGCCACTGATACCCGACAGGTAATGATTACTGCCGGTCAGGTGAATCCTGTTGAGGTCTCCCTTGAGCCGGTCTCCGTTTCCCCCACGAAAGCCCGCGCTGCGGGGTTGGTACCGGCAATGGCAGGTGCCTGTTTTGTCATCCTTCTTGGTGTTGCTTACAATCGTCGCCATAACCGGTGACAACCGGGATCTGGACACCCGTGGTTCCTGCAACAATTTATTTCTGCTCTGGAGAAATCCTCTTTTCAAGTGATGATCGCCTCCCTTGCGCCAACTCTGCCCCCATTGGCGGGCGAGAGCGCATTGCGATGCCTCGGCATGACCCGAACTGAAAATTTCTCTCCGATTGCGTGCAGGTAATATGGCACAATCGCAACCGGGGGATACCATAGCGGCGGGGGCAGAGCCCAAAAGAGCATCATAATTGATATCAAAATGATTTCTACAGAGCATTTATATCCAATTGTACAAAAACCCGGACAAGAGCATCTGCATGACCGCGACCCTGCTGGATTTCCTGATGATACTCGCACTCGGGGTACTGGCAGGGAGCGGTATCGGGTTACTGATTGGGTTTATTGCAGGAAAACAGAAGTCTGACTTCACCTTAATGCAGAGGAAGGACAAAATAACAAATACCCTGCTCATCCTTGCCTGTTCTGCTATCTTTATTGCAGTGCTGGCATGGTATGTCTTCTGGTTTCCGGTGTCGTAAGCGGCGGAACCAGCCTGCGGTTACTGCCGAACGGCAGTAAGGTACTGCATTATATGGTCGATAACGGCCGGGTTCTTTGGCAGGTTGATATGACAGAACAGGTCCGGGCGCGGGTACTGGCCCGATGCATCCGGGCCGGGCGGGATGATATCGAGCGAGATGCCGGGGAGTCTGGATTCGCAGTGTGCGACAACCCCGTCCCCTTCCAGTGTCAGCCTGTATCTGCCATCATCACCAATCTCCCAGGTCTTGCCGCCAAATGTGGGGAAAAATGCCGGTGTTCCCTCCGGGTTTCCTGTAACGATGACCCGGTAGAGGATGTCCTTCCGGATCCCGGCAGTGCGGAGCTCGGTCATCACCCGGCTCTCCGGCAGTACATCCTTGACCATCTCGTCCTTTTCCGGGTCAAACCCCTCCGGGACGAAGACGCCGGTCAAGCGGTTGATGATCATTGCCCCCTGTTCCGGATCAGTGAACAGCTTTGCCAGCGCAGACCCGTTATTGGGCGGGCCAAGCCCGATCAACTGGCGGACGTGCTCCCGGTTTTCCGCCCGGTCCATCACTTCAAGAAAATAGCGGGTAATACAGGTCCCCAGGGAATGGGAGATGATGTCCACCTCCCCGTAATAACTGGTCTCATTCCGGTATTTTTGGATATGTTCCCGGAGCGCCCCC
The DNA here is from genome assembly GCA_003157895.1 of Methanoregula sp. Lineage (GTDB taxonomy): Archaea > Halobacteriota > Methanomicrobia > Methanomicrobiales > Methanospirillaceae > Methanoregula. Next base: position 15,725 of record PMKW01000157.1, read on the forward strand.
GCAATGTGCGGCAGGGTCTCATGTGCCATTTCCACGTGGCTGAACCTGCTGTACGGGATGTGGGCAGCATCAAAACGGGGGATGAGCCGGTTCCAGACACCGGGGTGACTATTCCAGCCGTGCACGAGGATAACGGGAACGGGGGCGGGATTGCCTGTCATTGCATACAAGTGTACCTTCCGATCCGATAGACCATGCGGTTTTTTCTGTTACATCCGTAGCAATTGCAGGGAAAAGCGTCCGGGCCGGATGCAGATGGGTGATTGCATTATAGGCAATGACAGGTAAACCCTCCATGAAAAAATCGTTACGGGTGTTACAAGCCGATCGTCCGGTATCAGAGGGAACAGTATGCGAACGGGTCCGGCATTTCCTGATCATGCCATAACGGGTTTTTTTACCTCACCTTTTTTTACCCGGCACCGCCTTTGCATGTACAGGGATAGCTATGACCATTGACTGGTACAAGGAATTTGTCAATCTGGACTATGAACCGGCAAAGGATGACCTCGTCTGCCTTTACTATTTTGAACCGGCAGCCGGTATCAGCGGAAGGGAAGCAGCGGGACGGATTGCCTCGGAAAGTTCGACCGGGACATGGACAACGCTCTTCACCATGCCGCCAAGGATGAAGGCCCTCCAGGCGACCGCGTTTGATATCGAGGGAAATGTCGTGAGGATCGCGTACCCGATAGAACTCTGGGAAGAAGGCAATGCCGTCCAGCTGCTGAGCGGGATCGCCGGCAACATCTTCGGGATGAAAGCGGTGAAGAATCTCCGTCTGATCGATGCGGCCCTCCCAGCGGCCTACGTGAAGCATTTCAAGGGGCCGCATTTCGGCAATGACGGGATCCGGAAGATGATGAAGGTTTTCGGACGGCCGCTGACCGGTGCCGTACCCAAGCCCAAGATCGGTTTCTCGGCAAAGGAACATGCAGAGATCGGGTACGAGACCTGGATGGGCGGCTTCGATTTTGTCAAGGACGATGAGAACCTCACGTCCGTTTCGTTCAACCGCTTCGATGACCGGGTGAAATACATGACAAAGCTGCGGGATAAGGCGGAAAAGGAGACCGGAGAGAAGAAGTCCGCGTTCCTCAACATCACGGCTGACGTGGAAACGATGAAGAAGCGGGCGGATCTGCTCGCAGCAAACGGATGGAACTATTGCATGATCGATGTGGTTGTCGCAGGAACCGCGAGTGTCATGACTATGCGGGACTACTGCTCTGATCTCGGTCTCGCGATCCATGCCCACCGGGCCATGCACTCGACATTCACCCGGAACCGGAAACACGGCGTGACGATGCAGTTTCTGGCGAAGCTCATGCGTCTTATCGGTGTTTCCCAGATCCACACCGGTACCGCGGTCGGGAAGTTGACCGGGTCCCGGCGGGAGTCCGTTGCGCTTGCCGATCTGCTGCGCGAGAAGAAGACCAAAGCGGTCGAGGGCATGCTGCTCGAACAGGACTGGGGTAAGATCAAAAGCGCCTTTCCGGTCTCATCGGGTGGCCTTCATCCTGGCCTTGTACCCGATGTGATGAATATTTACGGTACGGAAATGGTCCTGCTCGTATCGGGAGGCATCCACGGCCATCCGAAAGGTACCCGTGCCGGCGCGAAGGCGACCATGCAGGCGATCGAAGCTTGGCAGGAAGGCGTGACGCTGGAAGAGAAGGCAAAGAAATCCCCGGAACTGAAAGAGGCCCTCGGAAAGTGGGGGCACTACAAGCCGGTCTGATACCGGGTTCTTTCTTTTTTT
>PMKW01000112.1:0-6020 GCA_003157895.1 Methanoregula sp.
TTCCCCGGGGGGGTCGCTCTCACCCTTCGAGGTGCCTGCCCGCCACCACGATGGCCATAACCTGGTCCTTGAGATCCGCCCGTCCCGGACCGGCATGGACGGGAAGCGGGGAGGGTTCCGGGGGATGGCTGTTGATATCACCGAACGCAGGAGGGATGAAGACGCATTACGGGAGGCCAGCAAAAAGCTCAACCTCCTCTCCGGCATCACCCGCCATGACATCATGAACAAGCTCATGGCCCTCGACGGTTATGTCGCGCTGCTCCGCAACAAAATTCCCGATCCTTCCGATAACCAGTATTTCTCCGGCATCACTGCGGCAAGCTGCCAGATCGCGAACCTGATCCAGTTCACGAAAGAATACGAGAAGGTCGGCGTGCATGCTCCGGCATGGCAGGATATCCATGCCCTTGTGGATGCTGCGGGCAGGGACACTGTACCCGGGAAGATCATGCTGATTAACGATCTTCCGGCGGGCACGGAAGTATACGCCGATCCGTTGATCGCCAAGGTCTTTTTCAACCTGATAGACAATGCCCAGCGCCACGGTGGCAGGATCACGACACTCCGGTTCTCATGTGAGGAACGGGACGGGGTCCGGGTCATTGTCTGTGAAGATGATGGCGACGGGGTTCCTGCTGATGAGAAGGAGCGGATCTTCAGACGCGGGTTCGGGAAGAACACCGGTTTTGGCCTGGCCCTTTCCCGGGAGATCCTCGACATCACGGGTATCACGATCAAAGAGACCGGGGAAGCTGGCACCGGGGCGCGGTTCGAGATCACGGTACCGAAGGGCCAGTACCGGTCCGCGTTATAAAAATACGGCACGCAATCGGCAAACGCCCTTTTTTTTGTGCGCCGGACGAGCCGATCGGGCTGCGGTCTTCCTGCGATTCCCTAAGACGTTCTCCGCCGGCATCCGCTGCCCCCTTCCCGTTCACTCTTACAGGGTAATCCTTAGGGAACGTACGGATTAAATCCCGTATTAAAACGCCAACAGAATGTGAATGCGATGATTAGCTGATTAACAGGACAATGGGGGTGTCCGAAAAATCCCGGGGTGTGTGTAAGTCCATGAATTTTGCGGGCCAGCATCAGTAGTTATTTTCTCTGATGAATTCAAAAAAAAAAAAAGCCAATGAGGGTATGAGGTCGAAAAAATGGGCTTTTTTTTCCTCCCAATTTTAAAAATTTCTGACAATTTACCATTAACTGTATATTTCACTGACGGAAATACCCAATCAACTGTGAATGAATTAAATTCTTTGTTTTCAAATATTTATGCCTTTGAGAAAACCTATTTCTTATAACCTGAAATCCCCATCTTGCGCCGATGCATTCCCCGTTGGGGGGATGGGGCGCATTGCGTTAGACCGTGTTAGGTTACAGGTAATACGTCGTTATCGCAACCATGGGATGCCATAGCGGCAGGGGTGACGCTCCCGAGAGTGTCAAAATTAATATCAAAATGATTTCTCCAGAGCAAAAATCTGGAATCGCTCTGTTTCCTTCCTCTCACTGGTCAGGTCAAAAAAATTTCTTACTCACTCATCCGGTATCTCGGACTCGGGGATTTCCGGGCTCTCAGGTATTGACGGGGGTGTTGTCTCTACTTTCCACCAGAAGTAAGCTATTGAGAAACCGATAAAGAGAATCAGAAGACCAAGACTAAAAACATTCTCGGTTATCTGCAGATCGATGGGAATGCCCATCCACTTGTATTGTCTGTTTATCATTCCAATGAAGAAGGTTACGATGAGAAAAAGGATACCTCCGACAATAACCCCGAGAATTACCGAGGCTGCGATCCTCAGTGCTGTTGGTTTTGCCATGTTTTCATCCATGAAATCTCATTATACCCGGTTTATATTTAGCAGTTGGCATCGGGCATAAGAACCGGAGGATTTTGCAGGTATGACCGCTGTCGATTTGCACATGAATGTATTTCTGATGAATTCCTCTCATCTTCCGGGTCTGAGAGGTTTATTAAAAACCCCGAAGCGGAGAACCGGAGAGGTTTCATGCGAACCCTGACGAAGAGAAGGGAGGCCATGCCGGCCTCCGGCTTCTCACGACCCGTCATAACCCGAAAAATTCTGGTAAATTCTCCCCATCTTCAGGGTCTGACGATCTTTCGGTTTTTCAGTTCCCTGACGATCTTTTCCACAACCGTCTCAAAATCCTCGTCAGAACAATCGATCGTTATATCGGCATACTTCTCGTACAGCGGGACCCTCCCGCTGTACATATCCCGGAGGCTCTGGCCGGCGTGCAGGACAATTCCCCGTGTCGTGATATTACTGAGCCGTTTTTCCATCTCCTCAAAGGAGACCTTCAGGTAAACGACAACGCCGTCGCGTTTCAGGTGTTCCATTGCCCGCCTGCTGAAAACAACGCTGCCCCCCGTGGCGATAACCGCGTTGCGACCATCCAGGGACAGTATTGTTTTTTCCTCGATCTTCAGGAAAGATTCCGGCCCCTCCGTATCAATGATCTCCTGCAGGAACCGTCCTTCCTGTTCCTGTATCGCGATATCCGTATCGGTAAAATCCATTCCCAGGGTCTTTGCAAGGATAACCCCCATAGCGCTCTTCCCGGCGCCGGGCATGCCGGTGAGGACGATGTTTTTCACAGGGGCACATTCTCCTGGAATACTTGTTACCACCGGCAGAAAAACCACCGGTTACCACCCCAGCAGTTCTGCCAGTGCCGGCGTGTTGTCCTGGGAAACGTTCCCGCTTCCCCGGGGTTTGACCACCAGGGTGATTGCATTTTTTAATGCAACGTTCCGCTTCTCTTTTTTCCCGATGACAAAATTCCCGTCAAACCGTTTCAGGGACCGCGCAAATGCCCTGATAATTTTTTCACGGTCGCTGAGATCGGCGGGTTTCAGGGTTGTCATTTTCTCGAAGATGGCGAGGTCGATCAACGTCGAGGTGATCCAGTCGATCTCGCAGGTATACCCGAAGATCCACGGTATCCGCGTGCCGATGAGTGCCTGCTTGAACTTGTCGATGTTTCCCCCGATAGTGCAGGACCCGATGATCACTCCCTCGATATTCTTGTACCGGGTAACGTCCCCGATATCGGCAAGGACCGTTGTCAGGGTCACCCCGGAACAGTTGCCCATCCCCCCGATCCTCGAACTCAGCCCGTGGGCGGCGATATACAGGTATAACCGGTCTTCCCGGGTATGGGTGAGGTCGTCGAGCAGCGCGACCTTGAACCCTTCCCGCTCGTAAAAATTGGAATGGTATACCGAGAAATGTTCAACGAAATTCGCGAGCCCCATAAAGAACGGGAGGACCGAGGCCCGCCCCTGGTTGATCTCCGGTGTCCACCAGGGGGTTTCGAGGACGATGAGCGCTTTGCCGGCCATAGTACCAGCATGGCGGGTGAACGTAATGTAATTATCGGGAAAAATGCTCTGGAGAAATCATCTGATAGTAATTATGACGCTCTTTTGGGCTCTGCCCCCGCTGCTGTGGCATCCCCCGGTTGCGATTGCACCGTATTACCTGTACACTATCGTGGAGAAATTTTCCGTCCAGGGAATGCCGGGCTCAATTGCTCAGGCATCCTGATCCTAAAAATCGAAAATTGAAATCAGGATGAGGCAGACTTTGTTGCTATCCCGACGGGTAGCTCAGACTGGCTTAGGATAGACGCATGCTGTGTTCTTTATATATATATTTATACCCAAATTAATCCCGGAGTATTTTCAGAAACACGGACAGATGTATGCAGATCACCCTTCGCCGCATTGACGGCAGAATTCCGTCATGCGTTTCTGCTGGCGGTTCTCCGCGCTGATGGGGAAAACCCCCCGGTCAAAAGTCCGGCCGGGGCGTACCATGTTTCAAGTCTAAATATCTTCTCAACTAAAATTTCCGGTCAAATTCCCATAGCAGCACTGAGGTTCTTTGAGTCAACCACAATAGTCATAAGAGGAATGATATCATTATTTACACCTATTGACAGAATTGAAACCGAAAGGGTCGATTATATGATAGAGGAACTATTACAGGGAAATTCGCAATTCAATGAAACAGTTTTTAAGAAGAGTAAGGCCCGGTATCAGGAGCTGATGGCAGGCCAACATCCGAAAGTCTTCTGGATTGGTTGTTCTGATGCGAGGATCCAGACAGGACACATCACCAATGCTCCGCCTGGTTCAATGTATGTTCATCGTAATATGGGAAACATGGCTCCTAATCATGACTGGAACTTTGCATCCGTATTGGAATATGCGATAGTTCATTTGAAAGTAGAAGACATTGTGGTCTGTGGTCATTCAGATTGTGATGCAATCAGGGGTCTCGACGAGAATCTTCAGGATTCCTATATCCCTCTCTGGCTTAACGAAGCTCGCGAGGCAAAGAACCGGGTGGATTTGTGGATCGCACCGCCCAGAACGAAGGAAGAACTGGAAGGGCGATGGAAACAGATCGAGATAGAGAATGTTCGTCTTCAGGTTGAGCACCTGAAATCGTATCCTCTCGTTAAAAAGGCAACAGATGAAGGAAAAATTAAAATCTATGGACTTTATTACGATTTGAGTACCGGCATTTTGTCTCGAATTGTATGAACGGTATAAGACCGAATATCCATAGTATATCCATTTTGAAAAGGTGGGAAAGCACGGCCGGGGCATACCACTTTTTAAGTCCAAATCTCTTCTCAAAAATATCTGACTGGATTTCCGGGACATTACTGCTGCCATTTATTGTCAGAGCTCCCGGTCTGCCCCTGGTATTTCTGTGTCCTCTCTGCGGGATGGGCAGCCGTCCTGTACGAGCCGGAAACGGCAACGCAACGGGCATATCCCTGGTGGACGGGATCTGCAGGATTTGATTTTCACAGATCGGTAAATTCCTGCTGTATCCGGAAAAAGTAATCATCCGCACGCTTGTCCTCAAGACCGTATTTCCGGTACACCTGGTCGGCATAGTGATAGTTCATGCGGTCGATGAGCACGTAGTCAACCTTTCCCTTCAGGAGTGCTGCAAGTCCCTCTGCTCCCGGGAGCACCGGCGCTACCATGGCATACGTCCTGATACCGGCCTTGTGCAGTTCGTCCAGTGCCTGTATCCGGTCGTTTATAGGCGGTGCACCTGGTTCGAATAATTTCCTGATAGTATCATCCGCTGTCGTTACCGAGAAACCGACCTCAAAATCCCGGGCCTCTCTGAGTATATCGATATCACGCAGGACCAGGGGCGAGCGTGTCTGGATAATCACCGGCCAGGTATTCCGGGCCAGTATCTCCAGGCATTGCCGGGTCAGCCGGTATTTTTCCTCCAGGGGCTGGTACGGGTCGCACACGCCGCTCACCCAGACCCTCTCCCGCTTCTTCTTTGTTATTTCCTGCCGGAGCAACTCTGCAGCATTGACCTTGACATCCACGAATTCTCCCCAGGGTTCCGTATGCCCGGTCACCCGTTTCATGAAGCGTACATAGCAGTACGAGCAGCCATGCTGGCAGCCGGTGTAGGGATTCACCACGTACGGGTAGATCTTCGATTTTGAAAGGATGGTTTTTGCGAGAATTTCCTTTACGATCAGCGTCATTTCACATCATTTACCCTGTCGTATCTTCCTGTTCCTGCTAAAGGCCGGCCCCGGGTTTTTAAACCGCACTTCCTTTGGAACCTTCAATCCCTTTTGCGGCCCGGTTTGCCCGTGTTTTTTCTCTGGCCGTAAAGAGAGAAAAAGATGATCCCGTCTTTCAGTATCTTAAAACCGGCGCTTCTTTTTATCTGGCCCCCCGCCGGTATTCTCCCGGCACCGGAGAAATACCGACAGATATACTTATTGTGGTAATCGTCCAAACGTGAGTATTTAAAAAAAACCGGGAGCACACAAGCATGGTCCAGTTCTGCCCGAAATGCGGGACAAAAGAGCCCGACGAAAAAGCGGTCTTTTGTCATAAATGCGGGAACAGGTTACCTTCCCGGATTCCGGAAAAAAAGGACAGTATCTGTCCGGCCTGCGGGACGAAAATCCGCGATATGCAGGGT
>PMKW01000112.1:6045-6882 GCA_003157895.1 Methanoregula sp.
CAGGGAGAAGGAGCATTGTCCTTCCTGCGGGGTCGCTGTTGCCGAGGAAAACATGGACTATTGCAATGTGTGCGGGGCGTATCTCCGCGGGCCCGATCCCCGCACTCCCGTTCCTGCAGCATCCGGTGAAAAAAACCTGCCTTACCCGGAAAAAACGGGACCCGGCGCGGACAGATCTGCCGGGGGAAAAGCTGCTCCGGTAAAGAAAAAAAGCCGGAGGCCTCTCCTCAAATGGGTTCTTGCGGCAGGAATTGTGGTAATCATTCTCGCACTCATCGGGGCATCCCTGTCCGGCATGATACCGGGATTCAGGCTGTTGTCAAATACAACTCCCTCACCGGCAAACGAGACTCATCAGACCACTCTTACGACCACAACGGCCCGGACTGAAACGCCGGTCGTGACGCCATCCCCTGCGGAAGTTACCACCACTCCTGTCCCGGCGACCGTGGTAACAACGGCTGCAGCCGCTGTCGTTACCGTGAATGCGTCCGCCACGGTAACTGCGAATGTATCTGCAACAAGCGCAGCGAATGCAACCGCAAATGTGACACCCGCCATGACCATCACCTCTTCTTCCCAGCCGTTATCCCCCGGCCAGAGTGCCTATGACGGGAAAGGAACACTGACCGTGAATGGTATTTCCTTTAAGGACAAGATGAGCGATCCGGTACCGAGCTATGCTGTTGGCAAGCAATACCTGATTGTCAATATAACCTACGAGAATCTGCAACAGAATGCGACCATGGATGTTGACCTTTCCACGATGAAAGTTGTGGATGGCGGGGGTTACAACTATGATCCGGCTTCCGATACCGCGCTGGAGAACGTATATAC
>PMKW01000112.1:7017-12807 GCA_003157895.1 Methanoregula sp.
CCCGACGAATCGATCGCGGTACAAACGATTCTTTCACCCAGGTCATAAAAATGTTAACGAGCCGGTTGAGTAACCGGGTGAATATCGAGGATCGGATCCGTTGACAGAACTTATGGATTGTCGTGAAATGGGGGGACTTCATCGAGCTGGATTTTCTCTCGGAGAGAGTCTATGACCTCCAAAAGCTCAACCGTGTCCCGGTAATCTTCAGACAGGTACTCTTTCAGGAGCAGGAGAATGAGTAACTGGTGCCGGGTACAGGTTTGGCATGAGAATCTGGAGGAAAAGAGAGGAATTCGGGGATCACGGATCAGTCCTGAAGATAATCCAGCAAACCTGATAAACCGGTTTGCTGTCACTATTTTGTCTCCTGGGCGTTTGGTGGCATACTAAAGTAAGGAGATTCCGTACCTGAGCTCTTCCGGTCACCGATACAACACGAGTTTAGTTCAGGTTTTCACGAGAGCTGACAAATTGTCAACTATATTTCCCAATATTTATTGCCCATTGTTCCAGAAGTCTATCAATCGGGGTGGACAGGCTTTTGGATAGGCACACCGGATCCGCAGGATCATGTGTCACCCCGGCTTGCTGTTGAGGAGTGAACAAGGTTGGCGCTGATGGGTCTGAAAAGGTATGGTCTGGTTCCTGGTATGATGGTGATTATTGCGCTGGTACTGGTGGCACCGGTGGCGGCTCAAACTACTATAACGGGAGTAACGATCCTTGGCACACCGGCGGTTGGTACTGTGCTGACAGCGGTGGTGACGCCATCCGGGTCCGCAACAGGTTATCAGTGGTATAGGATTATACCTCCTGGTAGTACAGCAGGAATAATACCGGGAGCAATATATGACACGTATACACCGGGTCTGGGTGATATCGGATACAACATCTATGTTACCGCTTCCAACAGCGACAGCTCAGCTACCAGCCCACAGGCAGGACCGGTACTGGCGTCGATAGTGACCGTCAACACCGCGGCTGAACTTGAAACAAATGTCAGTAACCCGGTACACGGTGAGATCATCATCCTCGAACCGGGAATATATTATGCAAATGACATGACGGTTGCCGATGACAAAATCATCGAGGCCGACACAGCGCACGGCCACGGCCCGTGGGACACCATCATTGACGGCTCATACTCAGGGAATAGTATCTTTACAGACCCCGGCAGCCACTCTCTTTCCATCGACAACCTGACGCTCCAGAACGGCGTTAGCGCCAACGGCGGCGCGATCTATACCTTCGGCGGCAGCGTAACGGTCACCTCCAGCACGTTCACCGGGTGCACTGCAGGCGGCTACGGCGGCGCGATCTATGCCGACAGCGTCACGGCCACCTTCAGCACGTTCACCGGGTGCACTGCAGGCGGCTACGGCGGCGCGATCTATGCCAGCGGCGGCACCATCCATTTCTGCCGGATCTACCATGACAACTTCGGGGCGTCCGATCACAATACCGCTTTTCTCAATGCATCAGACACCTGGTGGGGCACCAACAACGACCCGTCAGGATATGCTTTCGGGAGAGTAACCACCAGCCCGTACCTGGTGCTCGGGATCTCGTCATCGCCTGCCACCATGACGACTGGCGGGACTTCCACCATCAGCGCCAACCTGACCTACGATTCAAACGGTATGGATACCTCCGGCAGCGGTACAGTCCCTGATGGTACGCCGGTTACGTTCACGGCAAGCGGCGGGTCGATCTCCCCTCATCATGCCGCCACAGATTCCGGCGTGGCGTCCACCACCTTCACCCCTTCCTCCACGGGGACGGCATACATCACCGCGACCGTTGACGGCCAGAGCGTGACCGTGCCGGTCACGGTCACCTCCGGCACATCCGGTGCAGCCACGAGCATCGTCATCGACCCGGCAACGCCCGCGGATGTCTATGCCGGGGTGGACGGGCTGGGCATCTACCGGAGCACGGACAGCGGAGGATCGTGGACCGGCGCCACAAGCCAGCCGGCGAATACCCATATCAAAGCGCTGGTGGTAAACCCGGCTTCTCCCACGCATCTCTTTGCCGCTACGTATGGCGGGGGTGTATACCAGAGCTCGGACAGCGGCACAACCTGGACTGCCTGTCCCAACACCAACCTCGCGAACCTGAACGTGCTCTCCCTGGTCGCCAATCCCACGGGAACAACACTCTATGCCGGCACCGAAGCCGGCGTCTATACAAGCCCGGACTGTGGCAGCTGGACGCTCCTGAACAACGGGCTGCCATGATGACGGAGCGGACACCGGTGCAAATGACACTGCGACGAACCTTCCTCGCGATAATCCTTGTTATGGCGCTCTGCGGGAGCGCTTCAGCGGCCCTCAACGTGTGGAGCGGCACCGGCCCCTTTGCCCCGGTTACGGGTCACCGCGCAGTATATGCGCTCGCCATCAGTCCTGACGGCAGCATCATCTACAGCGGCCTGAATTCCGGCACCGTCTTCTCGCTCACCTTCGATCGCGTCCCCGCGGTCACCCATATGGCACCGCCAACCGGGCCGGCCACCGGCGGCACAACGGTCACCATCACCGGTACCCATTTCACCGGGGTATTGGGCGTGAAGTTCGGTACGATCGATGCAACATCCTACCATGTGGATTCCACAACGCAGATCACCGCCACCGCCCCGTCAGGTCCGGCAGGAGCGGTCGATGTCCGGGTCACCACGATCAGCGGGACCAGTACGGCAACGACCGCTGATGTCTTCACCTACACGGGACCGGCAGCGCGTCTCTATGTGTCGGGACCGGCGACAACAACGGCCGGGACTCCGTTCACCTACACCGTCACCGCGCTCGATGCGCTGGGCAGCACGGTNNAGGCACCTTCAGCGCAACACTGAATACGGCCGGGACGCAGACCATCTCTGCGAACGACACCGTGACCGATTCCATCAACGGGGACACGGGTCCGATCACGGTCAGCCCCGGCCCGGTAACCGGGTTCACGGTCGCGGCACCGGGAACAGCAACTGCCGGCACCTCGTTCAGCGTCGGAGTTACCGCCCTCGATGCCCAGGGCAACACCAACACCAGTTATGGGGGAACCGTGCACTTCACATCCACGGACGGTGCGGCAGTCCTCCCGGCGGACTCCCCCCTTACGTCAGGCACCGGCTCGTTCAGCACAACCCTGAACACGGCCGGATCGCAGACAATAACCGCGACCGATACCGTCACTTCGTCAATCACCGGGACATCAGGTTCGATCACCGTGGGCCCGGGGCCGGCTGCCCGCTTCAGCGTCTCTGCACCGGCAACCGCCACGGCCGGGTCTTCGTTTACGTTCACGGTTACGGCGCTCGATGCTGACGGGAACACCAATACCGGGTATTCCGGCACCGTTGATTTCACGAGCAGTGATGGCGCTGCAACCCTCCCGTTCCCCTCGGCACTCCCCAGCGGTACAGGGACCTTCTCCGCAACGCTGGACACAGCCGGGACGCAGACCATTACCGCAACCGATACCGTGACCAGTACGATCACCGGGGCATCCAATACCATAACGGTCAGCCCGGCAGCGGCCGATCACTTCACCGTCACCGCGCCGGCAGCTGCAACAGCCGGCACCCCCCTCACGTTCACCGTGACCGCCCGCGACCCGTACGGCAACCGGGACACCGGCTATGCCGGCACCGTGCACTTCTCGGGCAGTGATGGCGCAGCAACCCTCCCGGCGAACTCAGTGCTCACCGCCGGTACGGGCACGTTCAGTGCAACCCTGATGACCGGCGGGACGCAGACTATCACCGCGACCGACAGCGTGACATCGTCAATCACCGGCACATCCGGCAGCATCCTGGTGAGCGCAACGACCCACTTCTCCGTTGCCGCACCGGTATCGGCGACGAGCGGCACGCCATTCACCTTCACTGTCAATGCCCTCGACGGTTCCAGCAACCCCGTGGCCGGGTATCCCGGCACCGTGCATTTCACGAGCTCGGATCCCGCTGCAACCCTCCCGGCAGATGCCACGCTGACCGGCGGCACCGGCACCTTCACCGCAACGCTCAGGACCACCGGGTCCCGGACGATCACCGCAATCGATACGGGGACAGTATCCATCACCGGGACATCCGGCAGCATCACCGTCAGCAGTACCGTCCCGACAACAGCGCCGACAACCTCCCCGGGATCCGGTTCATCCGCGTCGTCCTCCTCCGGCAGCAACGATGACGGCTACCGGGGCAGTGCATCGGAGCTCCCCCCCATGACCGTCACCGTGAACATTGGCGGGGACTCGAAAGCCTGGCAGGCGGTTGTGACCGGCACGAAACTCTCCGAGCTCATCGTCACGGGAACCGTTCAGCACGGTCCCGGGGACAACCGGACTGCACCGCCAAAAACCGTGTTCCAGTACTTCACCCTTATCCCGGCCCGGTACACGTCCATCACGAAAGCCGTGATCAACTTCACGGTCCCGCAGTCATGGTTGGGCGATAACCACATCGCCCCGGGCCGCATCGTGCTCTACCACCAGACCGCAAACGGCTGGGAGGCGCTGCCGACCACGGTGCTCTCCACGGAGGACGGGACTGTATACTTCTCGGCTGTGTCGCCGGGATTCTCGCTCTTCGCGATTGTGGGCACGCCGGATGCAGCGGCACCGGCAGTAACAACGGTCGCCACGTTCGGGAGCACGGCCCGGGAACAGACAACGACACGGGCCATTGCAGCGAAGGCCCCGCTCACAACGCAGACCACAGCCCCCTCAACCGCACCTGCAGCACCGGCCGCCGGTTTCCCGTTCATGACTGTAGTGCTGATCGTTGCAGGCTGCGTTGTGCTGATCGGCTCCGGCTGGTATGTCCGGCGCTGGTGGATCCGCCGGCAGAACCCGGCGCTGTTCCGGGAGTATGATTAACACGGCAAATTGTGAAAAAGATACACCCCTCATCAGTTTTTTGCGCCGCTTATGATGTGCGGTACCGAACGTATTTGACGGAGTTCCCGAGGGTCTTAAAAGGTTTTTTTGAGATTTTCTCCAGAGCAGATTTTNNACACCCGGCTTTTGAGTTTTGCAACATCCGCCTGCAGGTTCAGCACATGCATCTTCCGGTGGCAGTTGGGGCAGAGCGCGACAAGGTTTCCGGTCGTATGGGACCCGCCCTCCTCAAGCGGGACGATATGGTGAAGTTCGAGATACGGCTGCCCGTCGTGACCCGTGAATGGCGCAGGCAGGCCGCACAACTGGCAGAGCCCGTTTGCGTTCCTCCGTGCATTCTCACTCACCTTATCATGCCCGGAAAGGTTCTCAGCAGCTTCGAGTTCACCGGTTTTTGCGGTTTTTTCCGCCGGTGACCTGGCAATGCCTGAGGATATCACGCGCACGTTCCTGCGGCCGGGCTCCCCGCCTGCTTCAGGCAGTTCCGGTTTCACGAGCGGCGGGTTCTTGTGGCTTTTGAGCTGCAGGGGAAAAACCTGGACATCCCGCATGTTCTTTTCGCTGTCCACCTGCCGGGAGCGGTACGGGCTGTCCATCAGTTCGACTTCCCCGATATAGACATAGTTGCCTTCATAAAAGACCTCGAACAGGTAGAGACCGACCCCGTTCTCTTTGGATTTTGCAAGCGTCCTGTTCTGCCGGGACCCGACTCCCTGTTCCCCGATGATGCCCATGCCGGTAAAATGGAAGACCTTCCCGATCCACTTGTCCTCGCAGCCGGGCTTCGAGTGGTCTGCGATGAGCACGAGGCTGTTGGTGGCAAGCGACCGCCGCATCGTCCCCAGCAGGCCGCACCGGAAGACGGCGTGGAGCGCGTCGTTGTCGATGGTA
>PMKW01000112.1:12833-14200 GCA_003157895.1 Methanoregula sp.
CGCAAAGTCCGGCTTCCAGATCATCCTTATGGTGGGGACCTTGTGCAGGGTCTTCTCGATGAACGCCTCGAAGCGGGATTCCCCGTGCCAGAGCACGACCCGCTTCTTTGTGCCGGGTACTAATTCTTCCGCACCGAAGAATTCCCGGATACCCGGCGGGATGATTGTCTCCCTGAACAGGAAGACGTGCCGGTCGGCCTGCTTGATGGCAGAACCGTCCTCGAAGGTCCAGGAATACACGTTCTCCTCCTCGTCCGGGATCTCCGGGGCCTCTTCTTCAGCTGCTGCGATGATTTTGTCGATCTCTTCCATTTTTAATCCGCTTTCCCTTCGTATCGTCCGGCTCCTGCCCGGTGAACCGGAGTGAGCCCGTCGAAGAAACGTTGGTTATACTCTGTTAAGTATTTTCTACTGTCTTCCTGCGGGGGATGCCAGAGAGGCGGGGGCAGAGCCAAAAGAGCGTCATAATTAAATGATTTCTCCAGATCAGAACAGTAAAAACAAAACCCGTCCTTTCCCAATAAAAAATCAAAAAAAATTTATTCCATTTCCACCATGAATGCGATCTTCACATCGGCGCGGTATTCGACGATCCTGTTGTCCTTCACCTTTGCCGTGCAGTGCTGTACGTCGACACCCGTAATATTCCTGATGGTGCGGGCTGCTGCCCTGACGGCATTTTCGGTTGCTTCTTCCCAGCTTCTGGGTGAGCTGCCGATCAATTCAACGACCTTTGCTACGGATGGCTGATCTTTTTTATGGGAATCTTTCATTTTTGTGTTCTCCAAAAACCCCTGCTTCGGGATAAAGTGAGGTAGCGGTACAATAAGATATGCTTTTGGCTGAATTGCACCAATTGATTCGATGCACCTTTTTTAAAAAACCCGTAACGGGAGGATACAGGACCGGNNGGGATGCGGGCACCGGCCCCGCCGGCAGTTGCACCCGGAGAACCGATCGCGCCGATGCAGGACAAATCCGGGCCCGATGACAGCGCAACCCTTTTATCGGTGTCAGCGAAACGGCCTGTCACGAGACAAATCCTTATGGTCTTTCACCAGCCAGTATTTTAAAAAACGGAAGTCATTATGGGAAAACTGGACAACAGGGTTGCTATTGTCACCGGAGCAAGTTCCGGAATGGGAAAGGAGATCGCCAGACTCTTCGCAGGGGAAGGTGCGTCCGTTGTTGCGGTTGCACGGCACAAAGAGAAGCTGCAGGGCGTAATCGACGAGATCACCCGGGCGGGAGGTAAGGCCACAGCCGTTGCCGGCGACGTCTCAAAGGAGGAGGATATCCAGAACGCGGTAAAGGCGGCCGTGGAGAAGTACGGCAGGCTCGATATCGTGATCAATAATGCGGGCCTG
>PMKW01000136.1 GCA_003157895.1 Methanoregula sp.
GGTCGGGGACGCTGGACGCGTACGAAAACCAGGACCTGCCTTTCGAGAAACTCGTAGAAAAGTTATCTTTGCAAAGATCGCTGAACATTCCCCCTGTTTTTCAGACGTTATTCCAGCTGAGAAACTTTCCGGGAGGTATACCAGCAATCAACGGCTGCCGTATTGAACGGTACGAGCTGGACGAAGTTCTGGTCAAGACGGACCTCGCCCTGGAAATAACCGAAACGGCCGGCAAGCTCTCCTGCAGATTTGAATACCCGATAGCGTTATTTGACCAGGATTCAGTCGCCCGCATGGCCGGACACTGGCAGACATTACTGACAGCCATCGCGGCTGACCCGGATACCCCCCTCTCCGGTCTGCGGCTCCTCACCGATGAAGAGACCCGTGGTATGCTGGAGATGGGGAAAGGCTCCGGGAGCCGGTATCCCAAAAAAAATATTGCGCGGCTGTTCGAAGAAAGGGCGGGGGAGTTTCCGGAGGCAGTGGCTGTCAGGCACGGAGATGAACGGATAACCTATCGCCAGCTGGATGAGCGATCCGGCACCCTTGCAGTCCGTTTGCGGGAAATGAATGTCAGGAAAGGCGATATTGTCGCGCTGTTTCTGGAACGCTCTGTCCGGATGGTCGTTTCCATGCTTGCGATCCTGAAAGCCGGTGGTGCATATCTGCCCATCAGCCCGGACGAACCGGAGATTCGCATCATCCGGATGCTGGAGAGTGCGAACGCGCGTGCAGCCCTGACCGATTTGGATCTTTCCCACCTCCTGGAAAAATATCTCCCGGCCGTCGTGGTTGTCGAAGATAACGCAGGTGGAGGTGAAGCATTACCTGCTGAGCGGCCCTGTTGCCCGGAGGGTGAACCCGGACCCGAAGACGCTGCCTACGTGATGTTTACCTCAGGGTCGACGGGAACGCCGAAGGGAGTGTGCATTCCTCACCGCGGGATAGCCCGGCTCGTCATGAATACGGACTATATCAGGATATGTCCCGGCGACACCGTCGGGCACCTTTCAGACCCGGCGTTTGATCTCTCTACCTTCGATATCTGGGGACCTCTCCTGAACGGGGCGACCCTGGCCGTCATCGATAAGGACACAGCGCTCTCCCCGCCCGCGTTAAAAGCGGAGATCAGGGACAGCCATATCGACGTACTGTGCATGCCAACACCGCTGTTCCATACGATCATTTCGGAAGATCCCTGTGTGTTCTGCGGCCTTCGCCATATGCTGGTCGGGGGGGATGTCCTGGGTCCGGCTTATGCACGGGCCTTCCTGAAATACTGCAAGCCGGCGAGACTGACCAACGTGTACGGGCCAACGGAAAACACTGCATTCAGCACGTACTATGACGTGAAGGAAGAAGACTGCCTTAAGGATACCGTGCCAATCGGACGCCCGATCGCAGGTGACAGCATCTACATACTTGATGATACGGCAAAACCGGTTTCCGTAGGCATCACCGGGGAGATATACGTTGCCGGGGACGGAATCGCCAGGGGTTACCTGGGAAGCCCCGGACTTACCGCATCAAAATTTTTATCCGACCCTTTCAATCCCGGCCGGATGATGTACAGGACCGGGGACCTCGGGCGGTTCCTGCCGGATGGCAATGTCCGGTTCCTCGGGCGTTCCGACGGTCAGGTAAAGATCAGGGGGTTCCGGGTTGAGACTGGCGAGGTGGTTTCTGTTCTCGTTTCCCATCCCGCAGTCAGGCAGGCTGTAGTCAGACCCTATCACGGCCCCGGAGATGTCACGTCGTTAGCCGGTTACCTGGTCAGAACTGAGGATGGACACCGGGTACCAGCGGAAGAGCTGCGGCAGTATGTCGCAGGCAGGCTGCCCCCGCACATGGTGCCCTCCCGCTTCATATGGATAGACACTGTACCCCTTTCATCAAGAGGAAAGATCGATTATGCTGCTTTACCCCTGCCCCTGACTTCAGAATCCGGGCCTGCAGGTGAAATGGCAGGAGACGCAATGACCTCAGGAATGGCCTCCGTCTGGAGAAAAGTCCTGGACCTGCCGGACATGGGCATGGACGACGATTTCTTCAGGAGCGGCGGGCATTCGCTTCTTGCTATCAGGCTCATTGCGGGGGTTGAGGAGGCGTTTGGTGTCAGGCTGCCAATCAGCGTGATCTTTTCTGCTCCCACAATCCGGCAGATGACTGCGGCGGTCAGAAACAGGGCGGGAGCGCGCGGTCTGGATATTCTCATCACCCTCAATAAGGGAGGCGACCGTCCGCCCCTGTACTGTGTTCACGGGGTCCCGGGAACATTATTCGAGTTCAGCCAGTTTGCACAAAATGCCGGCAATGACCAGCCGGTCTATGGAATACAGTCACCAAGGCTTGATGGAACCGAGCAGTCGCCGGAACGTGTTGAAGAGATGGCTTTGCAGTACATCCGGATACTCCGCAAAAAACAACCCCGGGGGCCGTATTATCTGCTTGGCTATTGTGCCGGGGGCGCGATAGCATATGAAATGGCCTGCAGGCTGGAGAAGGCCGGAGAGAGACCCGGGGTTCTCGGAATTATCGATTATCCTGCCCCAAAACAGGATCCGGGGAACCTGTTCTGGTCATTCTACCGGTATGTATGGGACAACATGGGCGGAGCAACGTTCCGCGCAAACGAGTTTATCCGGGCCAGCCCGGAGAAGAGGGTGAAAAGTATCCGGGGGATTCCACGGTTTATTATCAGAAAAGTGCGAAGGTTTCCGGAAGAGGTGG
>PMKW01000042.1 GCA_003157895.1 Methanoregula sp.
TCCTCCACGTCATTGACCAGCAGGAATGTCTCGAACGCATGCCGGGCGCCGGCCGATGGGACCGTACGGAAGGTTGCCAGATCTCCATGGACCTGTTTTACTCCCTGCGTGCACCAGAGAAGGAAGGAGAGTTCCTCAAGAGCGATTGGCTCGTGGAGGTACGAGCGGATGCTGCGCCGGCGCTCAATCGCAGCCCGGAGATCGATCGGGGGGGCCTTGAGGGATTCCGGCCGGGGCAGGTTGATAATCCGTGCATGGGGGTCCGGCGGGAGTTCGAGCGGGGGCCGGGGCAGGCCTTTCTGCTGGTCGCTCTTCCCGATAGAGCGGTACTTTGTCTTCTCCATAAACTCCTGCCCGGTGCCGGGTGCGTGAGATACCGTATTGGGCGATGTCATGTGCTGTCCTCTTTACCGTGTCCTTATCTCTCCCGCCTCGTCATGGTATCGGTAAGGGCAATAGCCACTCCGGTCCCCTTTCATACACCCTTATACCTTTGTCCGCTGACCTACCATGCGATATGGTTGCCGGTTCGTTTTCCCCCGCTGGTGACGATCTGATCCATGCTATCAGCACGTTCCGGAATCCAGCCGGTCTCCCCACCGGCACGAAGGATGTGACGATCGGGCCGTGCATGGTTAAAAGGTTCACGAACGAGTTCTGGACTTCCCGCCAGCGGCAGGCCTCCTCCATCCACGAGGTCTCTTACCGTGCCTGCTTCAAACCCCAGCTGCCCCGGTTTTTTATCGATCTCCTGACCCGGAAAGGGGATACCGTTTATGACCCGTTCAGCGGCAGGGGTACAACCGTTATCGAGGCGGGCCTCATGGGACGGGACGTGATCGCGAACGATGCCAATCCCCTTTCAAGGATCATGACCGAGCCCCGTTTCTTCCCTCCAATCCTGTCCGCTGTTGAAAAGCGCCTTCTTGCCATCCCCCCCGGGAACGAAACAGCGGCTATCGACCTCTCCATGTTCTATCATACGGAGACCGAGCAGGAAATTGTTTCCCTGAGAACCTATCTGCTGAACCGGAAATCCGGCTGCCGGGACGACATGATCGACCGCTGGATCGCGATGGTGGCAACAAACCGCCTGACCGGCCATTCAAAGGGTTTCTTCTCGGTATACACCCTCCCCCCCAACCAGGCCGTGTCACAAAAAAGCCAGCAGCGGATCAACCGGAAACGCCGGCAGGAACCGGAATACCGTAACACGCACCGGATCATCCTCAACAAGACAAAAAGCCTGCTGTGTAAAATGTCCGATGCGGAAACAAAAAGCCTCGTCAAGGCCGGGAAAAAAGCCATCCTGCTGACCGGGGATGCCCGCAGTACCCCAAGGATCCGGGATGAGTCCGTCCAGCTGACGGTCACCTCGCCGCCGTTCCTCGATATCGTGCAGTACCGCGATGACAACTGGCTCCGGTGCTGGTTCAACGGGTTCGAAGCGGATACGGTCGGAAGGTCGATCACCATGGCCCGTACCGTTGAAGAATGGACCCGGGTCATGAGTGCAGTTTTCGACGAGCTCTTCCGCATCACCCGTCCCGGGGGGTTTGTTGCGTTCGAAGTGGGCGAAGTGCGGAAGAGGACGATCCGGCTCGAGGAGCATGTCGTACCGCTCGGTATTGCAGCCGGCTTTACCTGCCCGTGCGTGCTCATCAACCAGCAGCGGTTCACCAAGACCTCGAACATCTGGGGAGTGGACAACATGGCGTCCGGTACCAATACCAACCGCATTGTGGTCTTCAGAAAAACCGGATCTCCCGCCGGTGAGACTGTTTTTCCTCCTTAAGAAAGCACGCCTTAAGTATCACAACATCCTACCAGTACCCATGGTCTCCAGTATCAGGCGGTATGCACAGATCATAGACACCCTCAGCCAGTACGGTTTCAGCATCGGCCTTGAGCGTTTGTTCCCCGGAAAGGCACGGTTCAGGCTCCCCATACCGGGAATGCCTGGAAAAGTCTCCGATACGTCGACCGTCTACGAGAGGGTACGCCTCGCACTCGAGGATCTCGGCCCCACGTTTGTGAAATTCGGGCAGATCATGAGCACTAGGACGGAACTGCTGCCGCCGGAGCTGATCCAGGAGCTCAAGAAACTGCAGGACCATGCAAAACCCATCCCTTACTCAGAAGTCCGTGCGATACTTGAGGAGAACTGCCCGGACCTTGACCTCTGGTTCAGCAGCATCGAAGAGACCCCGGTTGCATCCGCTTCGATCGCGCAGGTCCACCGTGCCTACCTCACTGACGGGACCCCGGTGGCGATCAAGGTCCAGCGGCCGGGCATCGGCGAGATCGTTGAGACCGACATCGGCATCCTGAAGTCGATGGCAGAACGCATCGAGATGGTATTTCCCGAGACCCGCCTGTACAACCCGGCCGGCATGGTCGACGACTTTGCCCACCAGATCGTAAAAGAGCTTGACTTCACCCGGGACAGCCGCAACGCGGACCGGATGGCACGCAACTTCAAGGATGTGCCGGGAATCCGTTTCCCGAAGATCTACTGGGAGTTCACGTCGCCCAAGGTCATGGTGATGGAATTTATCGACGGGGTCCGGATCGACGATCCTGAAGCAATTGTTGAGCTTGGTCTCGACCCGCACGAGAT
>PMKW01000067.1:0-453 GCA_003157895.1 Methanoregula sp.
TCATCATTTCACAATCCGGGTATAACGATTATTTTACTACTGCAACCGTATACGCAGGGCAAATCAGAACAGTGAGCGGAACGTTAATTCCATTAACTCCTGCACCCGATCAGACCGGCTCACTATCTCTTACATCATCACCTTCAGGTGCGGATGTTTTTATTGATGGATCGTACCGGGGGGTTACGCCGGTAACCCTTTCAGGTCTGACAACGGGATCCCATACCGTCATCATTTCACAATCCGGGTATACCGATTATTCTACTACTACAACCGTATATGCAGAGCAGACCAGAACCGTGAGCGTAACGTTAATTTCATCCAATCCTGCACCCGCCTATACCGGTTCAATAACTATTACATCATTCCCCTCGGGTGCGGATGTTTATATTGATGGATCATCGTATCGGGGGATTACGCCGGTAATCTTTTCAGGTCTGACAACGGGATCCC
>PMKW01000067.1:526-7598 GCA_003157895.1 Methanoregula sp.
TTAATAATCTTATTGATTATCGGGGTTCTTGTGGTCGTGGGGGGATATGTTGGTTATTACGGAATAATGAAATATAACGCAGAAAAAACGCCATTATCTGCTGACGAATCAATCAAAATCCTTAAAATGCGCTATGCAAAAGGTGAATTAACAACTGAAGAATACTTCCAGATGCTTGAAAATCTGAAAAAATAGTCCTTATCTTTTTTTATCGTATTGGCATATGTCAATATGAACTACTTTCAGTACGGGGACCGGTGCACTTGTTAGACAAAAAAATACCCGGAAAATCACCGAAATCAAGCAGAACTACACTATCACAATGGAGAACGGGCTTTCGTTAGCGTAATTTTTTTTGAAGAGGCATCCATAAAAAATACGAAGGGATGATCTCCGTTGTTCCCGCAAGGGAAAAAAAAGGATGTCCCCGGTCCTACGAGGGATCGAACTGCAGGATCTTCCTGTTCGTCCTGTCAAAGATCAGCAGCTGGCCGTTGGTTACCGAATAGGTCTCGGCCCATGAGAGATCCGTGAAATATTCGGATTCCTGGCTCATGACCCCGTTCGGGGTCTGGCAGAGATGGTCCGGGACAAGCGGGCGCCGGAACCAGATAATTGCCGGCTCGCCAAGCTGGTAGTCCGTGGAGTATCCGTTGCAGCCGCCGGAACCGGTGACTCTCCCCTCGGCAAAGAAGGTTGCCGTGACATTACTGCCATCGACCACCTTGGACCACATCCCATTTGTATCGTCAAACCATGCAAGATTCCATGTGGTACTGGTGAGGGATGGAGGTGGAGTGACCATGGGGGTGACCGTTACCTGGGCCGCGGTTGCTGCCGGAGTTGCCGGCGTCTGTGCAGGCTGGCTGGTACAACCGGTCATGATAACGACCAGGAGAAGCAGGCCTATACACGCGAAATACAGAACTTTCATACTTAATGAAGAACTCGTGCGAAAGAATAAACATAGCGGTTCGACCGGCAGATTACCATAAAAAACCGTGCCGGATGCAATGACAGGAATACAAAAAGGAAGTGGATACAGCATGCTGTCATCCAATGAACGCCGGTACTATGCGCGGGGGGCCCGGTCTGTCATGAGACGCATGCCGGCGAATTGCCAGTAACTTTTTATTGACCCTATTTCTGATGTGCGCCCCGCCAACAACGGCAACCTCCTGCACCGGGGAACGGGTATAAAAAGGGATATTATTCTTTCCTGAGATTGATATCGAGGCCGTACTTCCCGGCATTCCGGTCGGCAATGGCCTGGATGAGAGCAATCTCGGCATCCTGCCTTTTTGGCTTAAAGAGGTGGCGGAACCGCTTCTGGGTCTTTAAGTATTCCTCAACCGGTTTCCTGACCACCTTTTTCACCTTCGTGACTTTCCCGTCCACCATCTCGAAATTCACCCAGAGGCCGGTCTCGATCGCGAGTTTTGCGATGGCAATCGTCTGATCACCCTCAAAACCCCAGCCAGTACAGCACGGGGCATGGACCTGCACGTAGCAGGGGCCGGGAGTATTAATCGCCTTCTCGACTTTCTGTTTGAGATCTGCGGGATAAGCGATGGACGCAGTGGCAATATAGGGAGCACCGTGGGCTGCAAGAATAGCCGGCATGTCCTTTTTCGGCCTCCTGTTCCCGAAGGAGCATGTGCCGGCCGGGCTTGTAGTTGTACTCGCATCGTAGGGTGTTGCACCGGACCGCTGGATGCCGGTGTTCATGTAGGCCTCGTTGTCATAGCAGATATAGGCGAAGTCGTGGCCCCGTTCGAAGGCACCGCTGATGCAGATCATGCCGATGTCAAACGTCGCGCCGTCTCCGGCCATGATCACAATTTTCTCTTTTCTGCCCTGTTTTTTCAGGGAGGCCTCGATGCCTGAGGCAACAGCGGAAGCGTTCTCAAACAGGGAATGGATCCACGGGACTTTCCACGCTGTCTCCGGGTAGGGTGTGGAGAAGACCTCCATGCATCCCGTGGAATTGACGACGATTGTCTCGGTCCCAGCTGCCTGCATGACGAGGCGGGCGGTAAGTGCTGCCCCGCAGCCCCCGCAGGCACGGTGGCCGCAGTCGAACAGTTCACAGGTTTTTTTCTTCTCGGCCATTTCAGATCAACTCCTTCCTGAGTCCATAGAACTGGTCGCCAATCCCATTCTCGCAGAGCGAGACGATCTCCTTGATATCCTTCTTACGGATATCGCGGCCTCCGAGACCGAGGACGTACCCCTTCACCGGTATCATGGAGCCATACATCGCGTCTCTCACTTCGATTGCAGTGGCACCGCCTTTGGCGCCAAGGGAGATGTTCTTGTCAAGCACCGCGACCCGCTTTACTTTCGATAGAGCCTTTGCGATCTCTTCGGACGGGAACGGGCGGAATACGCGGATTTTCAGGAGCCCGACTTTCTTTCCGGCGGCCCGCATCTCGTCTATGGCGTCCTTGACCGTACCGCAAACCGAACCCATGGCAACGATCACGGTCTCCGCATCGTCGAGCAGGTATCCCACAGTGAGGGCGCTGTAGTCCCTGCCGAACATCGTGCCGAACTCTTTTCCGGCCTTTGCGATCACGTCCTTTGCCCGTTTCTGGGCCTGGTCCATCTCGTACCGGAACTCGAGGTAATATTCCGGCGTTGCATACATACCGAAACTGATGGGGTCTTTTGCATCCAGTTTCTCGGCAGGATCAAATTTCGGAAGATACTGGTCGACCTGCTCCTGCAAGAGCATATCGATCGGCTCATAGGTATGCGACAGGATGAATCCGTCGAAACAGACAAACACCGGAAGCTGGATCTCCTTGCTTTCGGCTACTTTGTAGGCAAGGAAGTGGAGGTCGGTCGCCTCCTGGTTGTCTTCGGCATAGAACTGGAGCCAGCCGGCGTCCCGTAATGAGATCGAATCCTGCATGTCGTTCCAGATCGAGAGCGGTGCACCTACGGCACGGTTGGCGATGGACATGACAATCGGCAGGCGCATACCGGCAGCATTGAAAACAACCTCGGTCATCAACAAAAGGCCCTGCGAGGTTGTTGCAGAGTAAGTCCGTGAACCCGCTGCACTTGCGCCGACACAGGCTGATAGAGCGGAGAGTTCGTTCTCGACCGTGATATATTCTGCGTCCAGCTTACCGTTTGCAACAAAATCCGCCAGCGCCTCGACAATATGGGTCTGGGGGGTGATCGGATATGCTGATACCACCTGCGGCCGACAGAGCCGGACTGCTTCTGCCACCGCATGTGACCCCTCGGTTATCTCCATCATTTACTTCTCCTCCTGGTTCATGGCGATCGCTTCCTTGGGACATTCGGTTGCGCAGATCCCGCATCCCTTGCAGTACGTGAAGTCCGGGTCGAAGAACCCCTCTGCATCCTCGTGGACGCAACCCTCGGGGCAGAGTGTCTGGCACATCCCGCATTTCGAGCATTTCTCATGGTCAAAGGAGGGTTTGAAGACGCGCCATGATCCTGTCTTGTTGTCCCGCGATTTCCCGGGACGTGCCCGGCAGCCGACAGCGAGTGTCATTATGCTGCCCCCCTGACAAAATCAAACGCCACCCGTGCGGCTTCGATATTCTTTGCTGCGAGCTCTTTATTGAAGCGGTGGCTGAGTGCTTTCTCCAGTGCGGCAAACTGGATCTCGCCCGTTGCCGCGGCAAACGCCCCCATCAGGGTGGTGTTAGTGATGGGCAGGCCAAGTACCCTGAGCGCAATAGAAGTTGCATCGATCGTGATGAGCTTCACTCCCTCCGGGACCTGGTACTCGGGTTTCTTTTCTGTGTTCACGATCACGATACCGCCCTTTTTTACTCCCATGAAAACATTGACATCCTTGATCAGCGTGCTGTCCTGCACGATGATATAGTCAGGTTCGTACACCTGGCTCCGTTTCCGGATCTTTTTGTCATCAAACCTGACAAATGCCTGCACGGGCGCACCCCGGCGCTCGACACCAAACGCCGGGAATGCCTGCGCAAACACGCCGCCCTCAAATGCGGCGACGGCAATCAGTTCAGCAGCAGTGACCGACCCCTGACCACCCCTGCCGTGGATACGTAATTCTCTCAAGAAAAATCCCCAATAATCTTACATGATAAATCAATATAAATCTAGAGATCCACATCGAGCCCGATGATCTCTCTCCTTCCCGAAAAGACGTCCCGGGCGATCCGGGACAAACCCCTTGATGCGCACCATTCATCAAATACGGTAACATCGCAGCTGAGCAATCCCTGCACTTCCTGTGCTATAACAGGTGCGAGACTCCCGGCAAGTGCAACCTTTGCCCGGGTATTGAGCAGCCGGAGCGCCGCGCATTCCATGGCAGCAAACATTGCTACCGCCCGCATCCGTTCACCTTCGGGCAGTGAGAAGTTCACGCCGGCATGTTGGAACGCCTCGTTTGCCGTCCACGTCCCGGCATCCACCTTCCGGATCGCGTCCACATCGAGCGCCCCGTGCAGGGTGCCGGGTGCAAAGATGCAGGCATCGAATGCCCCGACCAGTTTCCCCCCGGATACGAGAAGCGAGACGGTATTCGAACTGACATCGGAGACTATCACGTCGTCTCCCAGCGAACGGCAGACTTCGTACGCGATCCCGATCTTCTCGGGGCTTGTCTGGTGGGAGTAGGCCTTGAACCGGGGATCGGTGGGGGAGTTACGGTGGATACCAGGTATGACGACGGCAGGGATCCCGCTTGCCGCCACCTCATCGTAAACCCTTGTTCCGCCACCGATATGCTTGCCGGCCCCGTCGCGGCTCACGATACCCCGGTCCTTTACCTTCCGGATGTCGGTGATGAGCGCAATATTATCCCCCATGGAATAGCAGATCGCAATCCCGTCAATCTCATCGGGCGGGCAGATGCGGGAGAGATCGGCGATGCAAAAATCCTTAGCTTCCTCCCGCGATATCTTGAACTCGCTGTCTTCCCCGGCGAACCGCATCGCAGTCGTACCGTGATCGATCCCGATAAACATAGCAGTAATCCTATAGCATGGATGACATATTAGGTAGTGATGTTTGATGTGGTGACAGGCGGGGCCGGGTTCATCGGATCCCATCTGGTGGACACGCTGGTCGCGCAGGGTAATGAGGTACTTGTCATTGACTCGCTTGCTGCCGGGCGCAGGGAAACAATTGCCCGGCATATCNNGAGCGCGGTAAATCCGTATCCGGCCATGCAGAATAATATCATGGCCACGTACCGTGTGCTAGAAGCGATGCGCCTGCACAATATCCCCGAACTGGTTTTTACTTCTACCTCCACCGTGTACGGAGACGCCACGATCATCCCGACACCGGAGAATTACACCCCCCTTGAACCAATTTCTGTGTATGGTGCAAGCAAGCTGGCCTGCGAAGCCCTGATCTCTTCATACTGCCACTCCTTTGGCATGAAGGCCTGGATCTTCCGGTTTGCCAATATCATCGGTGCACGAAGTGGACACGGCGTGATCACGGATTTCATCCATAAACTGAACGAGAACCCGGAAGAACTGGAGATCCTCGGCGACGGGAAACAGACCAAATCATATCTCGAAGTGCACGAGTGCATTGCGGCAATGCTCTATGCAACCGGCAAGGCCCGGGGTACCGTCAATATCTTCAATGTCGGGTCCGAAGACTGGATCGACGTAAAGAGCATTGCGGAGATCGTCACTGAAGAAATGCACCTCCCCTCCACGAAATTCCGGTTCACCGGAGGGGAGCGTGGCTGGGTGGGTGATGTCCCGAAGATGCAGCTCTCCGTCGAGAAGATCAAGGGACTCCGGTGGAAACCGCAGATCGGTTCGCGGGAAAGTGTCAGGATCGCGGTAAAGGATCTGCTGAAAGAACGGTGATTTTTTTTTATGAAATATATTGTAGTCCTCGGCGACGGTATGGCGGATGAGCCGCTCGAAAAACTGGGATGGAAGACCCCGCTCGAGTACGCACAGACCCCCAACATAGACCGGATGGCCCGCGAGGGTGCCTGCGGGATGCTCCAAACAATCCCTGACGGGTTTGAGGCCGGCAGCGATATCGCCAATATGGCAGTCCTCGGGTATGCCCCGGAGAAATATTATACCGGACGGGGACCGCTCGAGGCGCTGAGCATGGGGGTTGACCTTGCTCCAGACGATGTCGCGTACCGCTGTAACCTCGTGACGATTGAAGAGAATACGATGACCGACTTCTCAGCAGGTCACATCTCAAGTGCGGAGGGTGCGGAGCTCTTTGCCTCGCTCCAGAAGGTTGTGCCTAAGGTAATGTTCAAGGCTGGTGTCAGCTACCGCAACCTGCTCGTGATCCACGGGGGGAAAGGTGCGGTATCCACCCCACCGCACGATATCGTCGGGCAGGGGATTGCGCCCTTCCTCCCCAAGGGTGCCGATGCCGACCTGCTCCTCCGGTGCATGGAGACAAGCCGGCAGGTCTTCGATAACCACCCGGTCAACAAGACCCGGATCAGCGCTGGGAAGCACCCTGCCACCCGGATCTGGCCTTGGAGCGGCGGAAACAAGCCGGCATTCCCCCCGTTTGCAAAGAAGTACGGGAAGAAGGGCGGGATCATCTCAGCTGTCGATCTCCTCAACGGGATCGCCCGTTGTGCCGGTATGGAGGTTATCAGCGTCCCGGGGGCAACCGGCTATCTCGACACCGATTACGATGCCAAGGCACGATACGCGCTCGATGCGATCAAACACCTTGACTTTGTCTATGTCCATATCGAGGCCCCTGACGAGGCCGGCCATCTCGGGAATGTTGAAGAGAAGGTGAAGGCGATAGAAAGGGTGGACGGGGTTGTCGGAACCATCCGCGACCAGTTCAAAGGGGTGCTTGCAGTACTGCCCGATCACCCGACCCCGATCCGGCTCAAGACCCACACCAGAGATCCTATCCCCTTTGTTGTAGTCGGTAAGGGAACGGACGGGAGCACGAGGTATTCGGAAGCGGCGGGCAGGTCCGGGGGGTTCGGGACGAGAAACGCAACGGAGTTTTTAACGTACCTCTTTTCGTAAACAAAGGGTGGCATCAGTCCCCTGCATCATCACGAATCAGTGGGGGTAACTTTCATCAT
>PMKW01000187.1 GCA_003157895.1 Methanoregula sp.
CAGCTGATCAAAGGGTGCGTGACCAAGGGGATCCGTGTACTCGGTACGGGCGATGCCCTCCAGCCGGACTGGCAGAACGGGTGGAAACCGTTCCTTGAGAACGACGCCGGCATCGTGATCGTCCCGCAGGGCGAGATCGAGGACAAAAACCGTGTTCACCACGTGATCCTCGCCGAAGACTTTGTCCAGTTCTCCCAGCTCCGCGACCTCCTTGCGGGAACCTGCAAGAGCTTTTTGACCAGCGGCCGGCCGCATGTTTACCTGAGCGGCGGGGAGATCGCAGATGCAGCCCATGACGTGGGGGCGATCATTGGCCCGGCCCATGCCTTCACCCCGTGGACGGCGATGTATGCCTATTTCGATTCCGTCCCGGCCTGCTACGGCAACGCAAAGATCGACTTCCTCGAGCTCGGCCTCTCGGCAGACAGTTCCTATGGTGCGGCAATTCCCGACCTTTACGGCATCCCTTTCCTCACCAATTCGGATGCCCACAGCCCGTATCCCGACAAGCTGGGGCGGGAGTTCAACCGCCTCCGCCTCCAAAACCCAACGGCAAAGGATGTACTGGCAGCGATCCGTACCGGGGCCGTGGAGATGAACGCCGGGTTCTTTCCCGAGGAAGGGAAGTACAACCGCACGGCCTGCACCCGCTGCTACGAGCAGTACTCGCTTAACGATGCGATCCGGCACNNGGCCCGGCCCCGCCCGCCGTACGTCCACCTCCTCCCGCTCGCCCAGATCATCCAGACCATGGAAGGGGCATCATCGCCGAACACGAAGAAGTGCAAGGCGATCTATTCTTCCTTCATCAGTACCTTCGGTAATGAGATTGCCGTGCTGATCGATGTGCCGGTTGCGGAGATCCGGACCGTTCATACGAATGTTGCGGATGCAATTGCTGCCCTGCGGAACGGAACCGTTATCCTCCACCCGGGCGGCGGCGGGAAATACGGCACGTTTTCGCTCGGGTAAAAATGGTATGAATTACCGTTGTCGAGCCGGGTTTTCTTTTACATCACCAGGCTCAGGAGCCGGAACGCTATCCCGCCCACGGCGATTGCCATAACGATCTCGGATGCAGAGATCGCAAGTGCTTTCTTCCAGCCGAACTCCGATCCCAGCACAAGGATAACCGAGATGCAGGGAATGTAGAGCATCGAGACCAGTGCGAGGACGACCAGCTGGACCGGGGACATGATCGCTGCAAAATTGGTTGTGTGGAAGAGCACCGCGAGCGTAAGGATCGTCATCTCCTTGCGGACGATCCCAAAGATGAGGGTGATCCCGACAAGGGCCGGAAGCCCGAGCCAGAGGACGGTAACGGGGGCGAGCAGATCATTCACCGGGGTGAGAAGCCCGGCCGCATAGAATGCCTGGATTATTGCGCTCCCGATGATGTATGCGGGAAAGACGATCCAGATGAGCGATTTTGTCCGTGCCCATGTCTGCTTCAGGACGACCGAAAGCGACGGGACATGGTAATCCGGCATCTCCATGATCAGCCCGACAGACTCCCCCGGCATGGTCTTGAACGCAATCCTCCCGGCAACGATGATCAGGAGAATATCGAATGCATAGAGTGCGAGCGCCCACCAGATGTTGACGAACGCGGCAACGAGGCCGAGAATTACTACGGTCCGTGCCGTGCAAGGGACAAGCGTCACCAGGAATGCGGCAAGGGTCTTCTGTTTCGGCGTCTCCATGATCCGGCACGAATAGATGGCAGGAACATTGCACCCGTACCCGAGAATCAGGGGGATGATCGCCTTTCCGTGCAGCCCCAGTTTGTGCATGCCGCGGTCGAGCATCACCGAGATGCGGGTGAGGTAGCCTGAGTCTTCCATGACGGCAAGGAGGAGATAGAACGGCAGGACATAGGGGACGACAAGGGTTATTCCCGCAACAAAACCGGTAAATGCCCCGTTCAACAGGATGTCCATGAGCGGCCCCGAGATCACCGGCCTATACTGTTCGAACTGCGAGAGGAAACCGCTCAGGAATGCCGATACCAGTGCACCAACCAGGAAGGTCCAGACCAGCAGCCCTCCGATCACGGCGATGACCGCGAGGTACCCGAGGACCGGGTGGAGGGCAACCGCGTCGAGCTTGTCGGTCAGGCTCTTTTTCTGGGGACCTTCCCCCGGTGCACGCAGGCTGATCACTTCAGCCGCAATCCGGTCTGCAACCTGGTACCGCTCCGCGCTCATGACAACACAGACCGGTTCCCCGTGGATGGACTCGATCTCTCCCGCGAGCACCCCCGCAGTTTCAACAA
Source organism: Methanoregula sp. (assembly GCA_003157895.1). Classification (GTDB taxonomy): domain Archaea; phylum Halobacteriota; class Methanomicrobia; order Methanomicrobiales; family Methanospirillaceae; genus Methanoregula. Next base: position 2,276 of record PMKW01000187.1, read on the forward strand.
TGCCCGGGTCCTGTTCCCGCACGATCTGCGTGATGACCGGATCGCGTTCGAGCAGTTTGATCGCGGTCCAGCGTACGGGGTACCGGGTCGTTACCATACCTAAAAGGGAGATAATTTTTCCAATCCGCTCTTCTATTTCCTTTCCGTAGCGGAGGACCGGGGGAACCGTATGGCCCTGCATGAGACCCGTGATTGCGTTTGTCAGGGCAGGAATCCCCTTGCCCCGGATGGCAACAGTCGGGACAACCGGGACGCCGAGCAGGGTGGAGAGTTTACCCGTATCGATGGTAATTCCTTTCTTTTCAGCAAGATCGATCTGGTTGACCGCTATCATCATCGGGGGTGCCAGTTCCAGGAGCTGGATCGAAAAGAAGAGGTTGCGTTCCAGTGCCGAGGCATCGATGACGTTGATCACGGCATCCGGGTGTTCGAGCGCAATAAAATCCCGCGATACCAGTTCCTCCATCGAGTACGTGGAGAAGGAGTAGATGCCGGGCAGGTCGATCACCCGGATACGTTTGCCCGCATGGAGCAGGAGTCCCTCCGCCCGCTCGACGGTCTTTCCCGGCCAGTTGCCGATGATCTGGTCAACACCGGTCAGCTGGTTGAAGATCACGCTCTTGCCGACATTGGCATTGCCGGCAAGGGCAATCGTATAGTCTGCATTTTTCAGGGTGGATTCTCTGGTGGCCGGGCAGCTTTTGCATTCCTTGCACCCGCTCATGTTTCACCCGGCCCCGGCGATTCGATGAAGATATTCTCGGCGATCGCATGATCGATGGCAAGTTTCGTCCTTCTCACCAGAATCTCCACAGGTCCTCCCATGGGTGTTTTTTTCAGGAGGGAAACGGTTGTCCCCAGCGTAAGCCCGAGGTCGGAAAGGCGCTGGACCACTTTGCAGTCCCCCCGTATGAACGCGATCCGGCTTTTCTGTTCTAAATCGAGATCCGTGATGGGAATGATCTTTTTATCCCGGATGGCAACGGGCATATCGGTTTTTCCTGCACTGTTGCACTCGGCGCAGCTTCCCACACCTTTGTTGCAGGGGCTAATCGGGCTGCCGTGCGGGCAGTGTGCCGGCGCGTCCAGCATCCGGCAGAGTGCATCCTCGGTCTCTTCGGAGATCGTGTGCTCCATCCGGCATGCCTGATCGTGGACCTTTTCCTGGTTCAGTTTGACGACATCGGTCAGGAATACTTCAAGGAGCCGGTGCTTCCGCTTGATCGTATCCGCGATCTTTTTTCCCTCTTCTGTCAGCGTCGCACCCCGGTATGGTTCGTACTGGACGAACCCTTTGTCCGAGAGACTTTTCAGCACCTCCGTTACGCTTGCCGGGGCGACTTTCATGCATTTTGCTATCGTTGTTGTCTTTGCTGACCCGTCCCGCGATTCGAGATCATAGATCGCTTCGAGATATTCCTCGACCTGCTCTGAAGCCATTGTACCCGGTATTTAGCCCTCCCTAAATATTAAATGTTTAGGTTAACCTAAATCTCACGGTATTTTAATTTGGCAGGAAATTTTCCGGGATATCTGTCGAGGAAGCTGCCTGGCGGGGCGTAACTCGTGACAAGAATTTCCTGGCGGAAGATCAATTCTGTTATCGGAGCAGCTATGATACGTACCGGTACGTGAACATTTCCCGGCCCACCGAGCATCCTGCCGGCCGCAGTGGCGGTTGACGTTTTTTCGAATCGTAAATATTAATGGAAGATGACGACCAACATGATCTCTCAATGCTCAAAGTACATCGCGATATTTGTGGATATTGCGGATGCTGCGTCTCAGTCTGCCCCGAGGGTGCCCTCGAACTGATCGACGCATACCTGTCCGTTGAGAAGAACTGCACAAACTGTGGCGTCTGTGCAAAAGTATGCCCTCTCGGAGCCCTGGAGGTTGTCGATGAAGAGTAAGTATGACATGCTCGTCATCGGCGGAGGCCCGGCCGGTGCACTGGCAGGAAAGACCGCAGCGGAGAAAGGGCTGTCTGCCCTGATCGTCGAGAAGCGCCCGGCCATCGGCGCTCCTGTCCGCTGTGCGGAAGGCATCGGCAAGGAAGCCCTCTGCGAGTTCATCGACCCGGACCCGCGCTGGATCTCGGCCGAGATGACCGGCGCGACCATCGTTGCTCCCGATGGTTTTGTCATGAAACTCGGGTCCGAGATGGCAGGCAGCAAGGTGGGCTATGTCCTCGACCGCAAGATCTTCGACCGCGAGCTGGTCTGGAAAGCGGCAGAAGCCGGCTGCGATGTTACGGTCAAGTCCCGTGCGGCAGCCCCGATCCTGGAGGACGGTGCTGTCAAAGGGGCAAAGATCGAGCATGCCGGGAAGACCACTGACGTGAGAGCCGATGTCGTCATTGCAGCTGACGGCGTGGAATCCAAGTTCTCGCGGTGGTGCGGCATCGATACCACGGTGCCGGTCCGGGAGATCATGAGTTCGGTCCAGTATGTCATGACCGACATCGACATCGATGAACAATCCACCGTCTTTTATCTTGGCAACGAAGTTGCGCCGGAAGGCTACCTGTGGGTATTCCCGAAAGGGAAACGGTCCGCAAATGTGGGTATCGGCATCTCCGGCAAGAAGAGCGGGGAAGGTCACCGGGCAAAGGACTACCTTGACCGGTTCGTGAAAAAGACCTTCCCGGAAGGCAAGACCATCGAGTATATCCCCGGCGGCGTATCGGTCTGCCGCCCGCTGGCCAATACGGCCGCTGACGGCCTCCTGATCACCGGCGACGCAGCCCGGGTCGTTGACCCTCTCACCGGCGGCGGCATCTACAATGCGATGTATACCGGCCGGCTCGCAGCAGAGGTTGCGGCAGTCTGCATCGGCAAGGGCGATGTCTCCCGAAAAGCACTCATGATGTACGACCGGAGCTGGCGGGAGTCAAAGCTGGGAAAAAGTATCGAGCGCAACTACCTCATCAAGGAATACGTGATAAAACTGCCCGATACCAAGCTCAACGAGATCATCCACTCGGTCTCGAACATCAATATGAAAGAGTTCTCCACGATCAACCTGATAAAAGAGATAATCCGGGTCAACCCGAAGCTGGTGCTCGAGCTGGGCGTGCTCGCGGCCTCACTCCGCTGATTTTTTCAATTGTTTGTTGAGGAGCCGGAGGCAGTCGTCCTCGGCCTCTTTTTTCGTGAAGACCGTGAAGATATCGCCCGGCTGGATCTTCACGTTGCCGCTCGGGATGATCAGAACGCCGCCGGTCCTGCGGATGGCGATGAAGACGAAGTCCTTGACCTTGAGCTCGCGGATCTCATGGTCCACGATGGGGGCGCCGGCCTCTGCCACGATCTCGAAGATGGTGCCGCCCGGTATCGAGGCGAGCTGCTGGAGCTGGGGGTTCTGTGTCCAGTAATAGAGGCGGGAGGCGACCAGTTCGTCCGGGTTCTCGCTAATACGGACGCCCACTTCCTTGAAAAAGTCCGAGTGGGTGGGCTGGTTGACGATCGCGACAACGTTGGGGACGCGGAACTTTTTTGCCAGCCAGCAGGTCATCAGGTTGACCGAGTCGTCGCTCGTGGTGGCGATCATCGCGTCGGCACGGTCTATCCCGGCCTCCTCGAGCACGCTCTTGTCGGTCGCATTCCCCGTTACGGCCAGCACATCGTAGTGCTCCAGGAGTTCGCTGCACCGTGCCTCATCCTGGTCGATGACGACCACGGTGTGGGCGTGCTCGACTGCCAGTTTTGCGAGGTTCTTCCCGATGCCGCCAAGCCCTACGATGATGATGTACATGAGTACCGGTTTCCACCACCGGCATTGAAATAATTTGCGCATCAACCTTCTCTCCAGTGATATGCGGCGTTGACGAGGCCGGGAAGGGATCGGTGCTCGGCCCTCTGGTAGTGGCAGGGATCGGTGTCTCCTCGGAAGAACGGTTGGGAGACCTCGGGGTCAGAGATTCCAAACAGCTTTCCCCAAAAGAACGCGAACGGCTGTATCCGCTGATCCGCCGGCGGTGCAAAGTTGCCACCGTGATGATCGACGCGCAGGAGATCGACGCCACCCGTAATGAGATGACCATGAACGCCTGCGTTGCCCGGGCCCATGCCCGGGTCATCGCAAATCTCGCCCCCACCCGCGCAATCGTCGATGCCTGCGATGTCAACTGCTTCCGCTATGCCGAGATGGTAAAGGCACACCTCTCCCGCCCCTGCGAGATCGTGTCCGAACACCATGCCGACGAGAAGTACCTGGTCGTTTCCGCCGCAAGCATCGTGGCAAAAGTCGTCCGCGACCGGGCTATAGCCGGCCTGGCAAAAAAATACGGCGAGATCGGCAGCGGGTACCCCTCGGACCCGGTCACGATACGGTGGCTCACCGGATATATCGGGGAGCACCCGTCACCGCCACCCATTGCCCGCAGGAGCTGGAAGACGGTTGGTAACATCCTTGCCCGGAAGGCCCAGCTTTCGCTCCTGGATTTCTGACCACCCCCCTGCATCTGCCGACGGCGAAAAGGCTCGTATGGTGCAAGGTAACATGGCTTTATAATTCCCCGACTGCCATAATATGTGATGGATTGGATCCTCCCGATCGTTATTCTGGTGACTGCCTATGCGCTGGTCGCATACTATATCTATAAAAACAAGCTCTGGCCGGAGCATATAACGTTCTACGGTCCGTTCATGGCCATAAAGACGGAAAAGGTCGGTTTTTTCGATCGCTCGATCCGGTTCAGCACGTTCCTCCGTGCCTATGGCACGCTCGGTGTCGCGATGGTCGTGATCGTCTCGGCCCTCATGACCATTATGCTCTTTTTTTCCATCCAGCATATTGTAGTCCAGCGTCCGCCCCTGACAGCGGTAAATGATCTCAAGAACGTTCTTGCAATTCCGGGCGTGAACGATTTCATTCCCTTTACCTTTGCCGTCTGGCTCGGCCTCCTCGCCACCATGGTGGTGCACGAGTTTGGCCACGCGGTCCTGTGCCGGGTGGAGGGGATCCGGGTCAGGTCCATGGGAATCCTCATGGCTGTCATCCCCATCGGGGCGTTCGTCGAGCCCGATGAGGAAGACCAGGAGAAGACCAGGGGCTTAAAAAAGATGCGGATGTTCGGGGCGGGCATCACCAACAACCTCCTCTTGGGCCTTGCCTGTTTTGCGCTGGTGGTCTTCCTGCTCGGGTTCGCCGTACCGCTATCGGCACCCCTGATTCACGGTGTCTACCAGGACTCTCCAGCCAGCGCTGCCGGTGTGGTCCCGAATATCCTCATTAAGGAAGTGAACGGTGTTCCCGTCAGCAGCAGGGACGATGTCGCCACCCTGCTCAACAGAACGAAGCCCGGGGATACCGTCACCCTGCTTGCGGAAAGCAAAGGAACGACATCGACCTATACCATGACACTCACGTCATGGCCGAAAGGTACTGGTAACCACACAAGCGGTTTCATGGGCGTCAACTATTATGATGCCCCGATGGTGAAAGAACAGTTCGGCCTGTTTCGTGAACCTGTCGGCCTGATTATCCTGCTCGCCATCCCGATCTACAGTTTCATCGACCCCTCGTCGTGGGGCCAGTTCAGCCTTCTCACGATCGATACGGTGGACACCATCATGTGGCAGGTCCCGTTCCCGCAGTACTGGACCGTGATCCAGTTCCTCTTCTGGTGCGGGTGGTTCAATCTCGTGGTCGGAACCTTCAATGCCCTGCCGCTGGTGCCGCTGGACGGGGGGTACATCCTCAGGGAAGGGGTTGACCGCATCATGGACCGCAGAGGCCTGCTTAAATATTCCGCCTATGTCTCCGGCGCGGTCAGCTATGTGATGCTTGCCGTCCTCCTTGCTGTGGTGATATTGCCGCTGGTACTGAACGCGTGAGGATTTTTCCTTACGGGCATATTCCCCAGGGGTTTTACGTTATATCTGAAGATACGATGAACGCTGCCGCCCCCGACGGGATCCCCCCGCGGCGGATCTCTGGTTGTTCAAAGAAAAATGATTGAAAACCTTCCTGCCCCGCCATGCCCAAAGAGGCCCTGAAGCGGGGAGACCTCGCGTAATAAGATGGTTGATTATCATCGTCACGTTTTTTAAAAATTTTACCGTTTTCGAAGAACATTACCTCCCGGTAAATAATCCGTCCGGTTTTACATACATGCGTTTCTTTAAAATTTACCGAAAATGATCGTCTTCCCTATCCCTGCTGCTCCACAAATATCCGCCGGTGGATAATCCGCCAGCAGAGAATAAGCTGCGCCAGGTCGCCGGCGGTAACATAGCGCCGGTGCCGGAAGATCGAGATCGGGTGGACACGGGTCTGCTCTTCGATACTGTGCTCCAGCTTGTTCACAACATGCTCACTCAGTTCACCGTCCATGATCAGTTGCCCCATGCACTGACTGTCCTGCTGACAGGTCAGGAACTCAAGAGAAAAATTCCTCTCCGAGCAGGAAAGGATCGAATACAGGTCGAGCGACAGGTCGATATTTTCTATCGTGCGTTTCATGCGCTGCTGTGAGAGCGTGACACGGTAGACGTTGCGCTCTGTGCCGAGGGTTTTCCCGTACGCCGAGTACCCGATGCCGATGATGGCATCTGCATACTCCTTCTGGGGTAAAATATACCGCTCGTATTCAGGTTCGCGTTCCGCGATCTCCTGCATCACGGCTTCCTCCGAATACCCGCGTTTGGCCATGTCCCGGCGGAGCTTCCAGTCGTACTTCACTTCCCGTGCGGGATCCACGAAGAGGGTAAAATCCAGGTATTTCCGCAGCGCAGGGGTAAAAAGGGTATGGAGCCCTTCCAGGATCAGGATCTTTTTCGGGCGGAAGATGACCGGCGGGTCGAACGTTCCCGTGGTGTGGTTATAGACCGGTTTCTCTATCGGCACTCCGCTCCGGAGAAGGACGAGGTCCTTTTCGAGCCGGTCGATCCGGTTGGCCTCCGGATTGAGCGCTGTCAGCCCCTCGCGTTTACGCCCTTCCCGGTCAAGGCGGTGGTAATCGTCAAGGGTGATGGTGGCGACAAGGTCGCTCCCGAAGATATCGCGGACGCCCTGGGTGAACGTAGTTTTCCCCGACCCGCTGTCGCCGGCAACTCCGAGAGTGAAAATATACGGTGAGGCTGCGATGGTGTCCTTGAAGTTTAAGTGGTTCATGCGTTATCCCGGTGTTGTCGCGTATCAGGTAAAAACCATCCTGCGGAGCTAAAGGAAACCCGGAGGATTTCAAAAAAGCCAAGCCGGCACCACATGGGCGGCTGCCCGATTCAGGTCCCTGCCGGAAAAACAGCAATGAGAGAAAACGGAAAAAAAATGTCTGAAAAAGGTTAGTTTCCGGCTGGATCCGGTACCAGATCATCCTTTTCTTTGTCGAGGGGTAACCTGCGCTTGCTGGTGTCCTTGAGCTCGTCTTCCGTGACTTTCGGGACCGCGTCCTGGATCTCCTTGAGGATTGCGTCGACGGTCTCCGGTTTCGGGATCACTCCCAGGATACTGTCATCCATGACCGGCCGTCCTGCTGCTTCTTCAGCGGTCTCATCTTTTGCACCGAGGAATTTTGCACCCTGGCGGATCAGCTCGGAGACCTCGAACGGGAAGATGATCTTGGTTGCCTGCCCGCCGGCCATGGTTTTGAGCGCATCCAGCGAGAGTACGGTAATTGCCTTCCTGTCCAGCGGTGCCGCTCCTACGGAAAGAATACGGAGTCCTTGAGCCTCTCCCTGGGCCTGCAGGATCCTTGAGAGCCGTTCCCCCTCGGCACGGAGCACCTTGCTCTGCCGTTCGCCTTCCGCTTCGAGGATCATACTTTGCCGGAGGCCTTCTGCCTTCAGAATGGCTGAACGCTTCTCACCGTCTGCACGGAGGATCGCCGCACGCCGGGCACGTTCTGCGGCAGTCTGCTCGGTCATGGCGTTTTTGACCGCCTCGATCGGGTCCACTTCCTTGATCTCGACCCGCTCGACTTTCACACCCCACTGGTCGGTTTCGCGGTCGAGGATGTCGCGGAGTTTGGTGTTGATGACGTCCCGGTTATAGAGGACCTCATCGAGCTCCATATCGCCGATGATACCGCGGAGGGTTGTCTGCGCAAGGGCAACGGTTGCCAGCCGGTAATTGGCGACCTCGAAATAAGCCTTCTCGGGGTCGATCACCTTGATATAGACGATCGCGTCGACATTGGTCGGGGAGTTGTCCTTCGTGATAACTTCCTGTTTCGGGACTTCCATAACGGTAGTCCGCAGGTCGAGTTTTGTGACAGATGTCAGGAACGGGATGATCAGCCGAAGGCCGGGGTTCATCCGCCCGACATACTGCCCGAGCCGGATCTGCAGCCCCTGTTCGTACGGTTCAATAACTACAAGGCTCCGTGATGCGATATAAAAAATCACGAAGAGCAGGATGAGAATGATCAAGACAGTAAATAAATCCATGTTATGCTACCTCTTCAACAACGATATGTACTCCCTGGGAACTGACAATACGTACCTTTGCCCCGGCCGGTATCCCCGGGCCTGCAGACCGGGCACTCCATTCGGTCGTACCGATCATAACCTTGCCCCTGATAGAATCGGGATCGATCTCCTTCGTTACCCGCCCTTCTTTACCAACAAGCGAGTCGCGACTGATGGTAGTCGGGACCTTGTTCGGCGTCATCCTGCTATACACCGTAACCGTGACACAGGAGGCAACGATCGCAACAATTACTGCAATGATGATCCCCCACGGATACGTGAAAATATCCAGCCCCACGAGAACCAGGATACCGAAGATGATCAGGATCGTTGCAGGAACCGCAGCGAAAAATCCCGGACTGTGCACTTCCACCAGAAGCAGCAGTGCCCCGAGGATGATGAGGAACCAGCCGAGCGTCATTCCTTCCAGAAGTACCATGATCAATTGTTCTTTATGTGCACTCTTAAAATTCTATGGGACTTTTTCGGAAGAGAAATAAAATAAGGGGTTTTCTTGCAGACCGTGGCACGCGACCGGATTAGTATGTATCCTGCATCCTTGAGTCTTTGCGTTTGTTACTTCCGCAGCATCGCAATCTTCGAGCCGCGTGCGATCCCGGCATCTTCCGCGATCATCTCGCACTTGATGCACATCAGGTACGCAACCGGGGGAAGGTTCCGGTACTCGCTTAAGGATTCGTAATTGGCCATCCCTTTTGCTATGATGATGGTGCATTCATCGATTGCCTTTGCAAGATCGGCGGGGATCTTATCCATGTCGAGACCGATCTCCGCACCCCCGCCGGTCGTGGTCAGGCAGTCGGCAACCTTGTCGAACCCGAACGCAAGGGCGTCTTCCATGGTCGCATCGTTGAGGATCGGTGCGTCACGTACCGCGACGGTGACATGGGAGCCGTGGTTTTTCAGGAACCCGACAAGCAGCCGGTCGAAGACGATCTCCCCGCAGTTGTCCGTCAGATATACCACCCGGTGTGAGAGGTCGAGAATACGGGCGGTATCATCGATGTCAAGCCCCTTTCTGAACTCCTCTTCAAAAAACCGGGAAAAATCCCCGGTAACGTCATGGTCTTTCACCGCATAATCGAAGGTATTCCCGATGACACTCGCAAGCACGAGGTCATGGAACGACACGAACCGGCCCCGCCTCTGCCGGCAGACATCCATTGCCTGGTGGTTTCCCGCGGCCTTGAGTTCCCTGAACGGATCGGGGTTTTTTATCATCTCGCAGGCTTTGCGGTGGACGGCGCTTGCAATCTGAGGGTGGAACAGGGATGTGCCCCGCATCGATTCGAGCAGTTCCGAGCAGGCTGCAACGGTCCGGTCTGTACAGTCCCTGCCGGCCGATCCCAGTTCGCATTCAAAAGCCACACGGGACAACAGGCAATCGACGCAGGTATCGGTCAGTTTCATGGTAATCTGTACAGGTCCGGTATACAACAAAAACAAACAATGGGGCCACTGAGATTTGAACTCAGGTCAGAAGACCCCCAGTCTCCTAGGATGGCCAGGCTACCCTATGGCCCCGTCCTCCTACTATTGGACGATATCATTTATGTATCTTGTTGTTGCCGGACCCCGCCGATGCGAGGTGAGACAGGAGAAAAGGTCGAAGGTCGGCCCGGCCTCCATCCGGAGTTCGGTTCTCATCCTCACTTCTCTTCGTCGAGGTTTCCAGGAAACCTTCCCGATCCGCAAGGATTCTTCGATTTCTCAAGCCCGCTTCGTAAAATTCTGATGGGGTTCTTCTCTCCCTCATGTTCTGAGGGTTATCAAATCCCGGAGAGGTGAAGGGAGGCTGAAACCCGATCTTCATCCACCTGATAAACCACCCGGAGGAGCCAGAGGGGGGTTATAGAAAAAAGAGGATACCCTTTTGGGAACTTATTAAAATCAGATTTTTTTCTCTTCGCCCCGTGAGATCACGTTTTCCCGTTCCGTGTCCGTGATATTGATCTTGACTTCGATGGAATCTATATCGTCCAGCAGCTGCCGTATCCGCACGTACATCAGACAGATGACGAACTGCCGGATTACGATAATGCCGCCGGACACCACCATCATCTATCCATCAAATGCCATAGAGCGCTCCTAAAATAGTATCAGCTCGATACTGCGCGGGCGAGCCCTGCAGGAGCATGGCATGGCTGCACAGGTGTATCCCCCATAACCAGAAAACAGCTCTCTGTCCGCAATGGTGCCAGACTTTCCGAAGAACCGGTTTTTTCCGGGGAAACAAAAAAACAATATGTATTTATGCTTTTATCAGTTATTATCAATTATACAGGGTAGTGCGACAGGAAGCAGACGATGCTGAAGGAGAAGGTTTCTGCGTTTATCGACAAGATTCGTTCCATAGACGGGGTTGCAGCATGTGCCCTTGTATCCCGGGACGGGATAATTTCCGGCAGATATTTCGACCGCGAACTGAATGAGCCGTGGTTTGGCGCTCTGTCCGCCACGATTCTTGCCTCTGCTGAATCAGTGGGGAGCATCATCAAGAGCGTGTCTATGCTGTCGGTCACGATCCGGGCGCAGGACACCTCCATCATTATCATGGGAGCCGGGGAAAAGTTCCTTATCGCGGCAATCATACGCGATAATGCAGATCCAGCCGCTGTCCATGCAGAGATGCTTGCCGTTGCGCATACGATCGGAGAGGCTTTATGATGTATACTATATTAATCGTGGATGACAGCCCGTTTATCGTGGATGTGTTTGTTACCATGCTCGAACGCGGAGGCTACCGTACTGTTGCCGCGTATGGCGGGGACGAATGTCTGGAGATCTTAAAGACCGTGACTCCCGATCTCATTCTTCTGGATATCATGATGGAACCCATGGACGGCTGGAAGACCCTCCAGCACATCAAGGAGGACCCGGCAACCAAGGATATCCCGGTCCTGATGCTTACGGCAAAGCAGCTCACCCCGGCTGAAGCGCAGGAATATGGGATCTATATCGAGGA
>PMKW01000159.1:0-787 GCA_003157895.1 Methanoregula sp.
TGTCGAATCTCCGGACGAGGTGCTCCCGGCATTGCAGGCATCCCTTGACTGTGACGGGCCGTTTGTGATGGACTTCCGGATCGAGCGCGAGGAGAATGTCTTCCCCATGGTCCCGGCCGGTGCTGCGATCAACGAGATGATAGGGGGCCATCCACGAACATGANNTTGCATCCACGAACATGAAGCCGCACACGTTATCCATTCTTGTCGAGAATAGGGCCGGTGTACTCTCACGGGTCACCGGGCTTTTCTCCCGCCGCGGGTTCAACATCGAGAGCCTTGCGGTCGGCCCCTGCGAGGAACCGGATATGAGCCGGATCACCATTGTTGTTATCGGTGACGATGAAAAGATCGAACAGGTAATGAAGCAGCTCAACAAGCTCATCGATGTGATCAAGGTTTCCGATCTGACGGACAGCGAGCGGGTTGAGCGGGAGCTCGCCCTGATCAAGGTAACGGCCGAATTGGGAACTTCCCGTGCAGAGATCATGCAGATCGCATCGATCTTCCGGACCCAGATTGTCGATGTCGGGGCAAAGACCCTGATCCTTCAGGTGATCGGGGATACGGACAAGATCGATGCGCTGGAAAAACTATTACGCCAGTACGGGATCAAGGAATTTGTCCGGACGGGCACCGTAGGAATCCTGCGGGGTTCCAAAACGGTGACAAGCGGGAAATAATCCCTCTTTTTAAAACAGGCTTGCCGTTCTTCATTGGTTCTTCGCTTTCCTTTGATGGGGGGAAGAGAATAGATAAAATGAATAAACGAGCATATCCCAGTACC
>PMKW01000159.1:817-3554 GCA_003157895.1 Methanoregula sp.
GTCGTTCATGGGAAATCCGGGCAACGGGCGGACTATAAACCGCTGGACTGGGGATGTTCCCCGACAGCGGAACCGGTCGAATTTATAAAAACTATAGCACCGAAAAATATCTATATTGCAGATCTCGACCGGATCGAAGGTACGGGCTCGCACGACCGGGTTGTTGGTGAGTGCGCACGACGGGTCTCTGCCTGTTACGCAGACCGGGGCTGCCGTTCTTCCGATGATTTCCTCAGCGGGTATCATATCATCAACATCGTGGGGACCGAGACGGGCGGTGAAGACCTCGCGAACTATGGCGGCGGTTTTTTAAGCCTCGATATGAAAAACGGGCATATCATCCCGTCAGGCCGCATCCCAGCAGATATACTGCGTCAGGCCAATGACTGGAAATTCGAGGGCTGTATTGTCCTTGATATCGATGCCGTAGGAACCAGAAACGGCATAAAGAGAGGGGAGCTGGAAACGATGCGGGCAGCCTATCACCGTAAACTTTTCTATGGCGGAGGAGTGGCTACTGTTGCCGATCTGCATATGCTCCGGGACGCAGGGTTTGACGGCGCCATCATCGCCACAGCATTACATCATGGCACAATCCCGCTGGACTGGATACAGAGGGGATACCTACGTTAATCACGCTGGAAGGTATTGACGGGAGCGGGAAGAGCACGCTGCAAACCTCGCTCAGAGAACTGCTTTTTGATCTTGATCCGGTCGTTACACGCGAACCCGGGGCAACGTGGGTAGGGGATTCAGTTCGCAGAGCAATTGCCGAGCAGATCGATCCTATAACCGAAGCTACCCTCTTTGTCGCTGACCATGCTTCCCATCTTGCAACGGTGGTCCGCCCCGCTCTTGCAAAAGGAAAAATGGTCATCTCCGACCGGTACAGCGACAGCCGCTATGCATACCAGTCGGTCACGCTGCAGAAAATCATTCCCGATCCGGAAGCGTGGCTGCGGGCCATGCACAATGGCTGGTCGATTCCTCCCGACAGGACCTTTCTCTGCGTCCTCCCCGTTGACGAGGCACTGAGCCGGCTCAAGCCAGACAGCCAGCGCGAACATTTCGAGCGGCGCGAGGTACTTGAGAAAGTGCAGAATAATTATCTCTCGTATGCCAGGAATGAACCTGACCGGTTCGTGATTGTGGATGCAATGCTTCCTTCGGAGACGGTTGCGAAGTTTGTGGCAGATGCGATACGGGAGATGTGGATAGCAGGCAAGAAACGGAAGAAGTAAGCCATTCAGGTTTTTCTTATCTTGCCATTTGTGCACTAGAGAAAAATTATTTTCAGGACGCCCCCGCTTGCGCCAGTCCTGCCCCCGTTGGGGGCGGGGGCGCATGCGATGCCTCTGCATTACCAGAACAGGAAAAACCGGATCGCGAATTGTAAATGGTATTCGCGATCCCGATCGCAATTGAAAATTGTTACGGAAAAATCAGGGATCGATTTTCATTTTGAATTCGGATGCTGATTTTTCCTTTTCAATCGTTCCTCCGTTGACATCATCCCTGTCCGACCCTTGCCGGTTTATGGCCCAGGATAAACTGCTCTGATTCCTACGGAGAATCGGAGGATTGCATCCAACGGGGTACCAGGATCTTTCCTGACACACCCCATTCCCCGACAACCCCCAGCACGTCTTTCCGGATATCTTTTGTTGTATCGTTGCTAAATAGGGACTTTTCCGGGCACGCACGGCATATCAAATCGTCAATCAGAGTCTGAAAAGGTTGTTTTTTAAAAATGGGTGGTCGTTTTTCATCGAAATGTTGCCATCCTGACTTCAGGGAAGGGTAATCAGAGGCGAAAATGACCTCTATTAGGGTCAGGTCATGACCCCCCTTGATGGCAGGTAATTGATCCGCCGCGGGGGCGCCCCGTCGGGGGCGGCGGCACTGCTCATTTCTTGGATTTGGAGAGATACCTTATCACTTTTTAAAAAAAAATCGGAAATTTTTTTTTTTATTTTTACTTCGCAATCGTCACGATCACATCGCCGACCGTGATCACATCCACCTTCGCACCCTCTTCCATATAGGAAAACTTCGGGCTGAACGCGTTCTCCGGAATCGCAGTTTCGACACCGTCAAGCATTATTGTCTTGGGCGGATTCTCCAGCTGGGCGGGGGAGAGCACCTTCACGGTTGTCATGAATACCTGTGCCTGCTTGCGGAAGGTGGGGCCGACAACGGAGCGATTGAACTCAACATCGGTGACAACACGGTCGAGTTTTGCCACATCCGTCCTCCAGTGGACATCGGCATTGAGCGTACGGCCGGTATCACCTTCGTCATTCACCGTGTGCGGGGCATAGATGGTGACTTTCCCGAGCGGTGCATTCAGTGCGAGGCCGGCATCGTGCTTGTATTTCCGGATCTCTGCAACGACCTGCACGAGCAGGTTCCCTTCCTTCCGTGCTGCCTCGTCATCGTAGGTGAACGTGACCCATGGCTGTTTATGGACGCTCTCACCTTTCAGGTATGAATAGCACTCCTCAGCAAAGTAGGGAGTGAACGGGGCGAGCAGCCGGCATAGTGCATCGAATGCTGTATGGAGCACAAGGCAGGCGCTCCTGCGCGAAGCGTCTTCCTGGTAGAGGCGCCCCTTGACCAGTTCGATATAGTTGTCGGCAAGCACGTCCCACGCGAATTCGCGGATTGCCTTGAGTGCGACATCGAACTGGTATGCCTCCATCGCGGCACTGACCTGCCCGATGGTGTCCGAGAGACG
>PMKW01000104.1:0-1231 GCA_003157895.1 Methanoregula sp.
GGGTATAAAAGAGCCTTTATGCACTATTTGCAATGGATTCTCCATCGATATCCGATTTAATTATCCGGACAGTAATAAGAATTGCAGACGATTTCCTCTTCTTTCTCCCCAGGATACAGAAAGTATATCCAATCATCGGAAATAAATCTGCCAATCTTACGGAAATGGATGTGGCAGAGTTTTCTTCCTGATAAATGGTCGGTGGGGGAAGATCCTCCGCAAACGAAAAGGATTATTGGAGTTTGATGTAGGTTCGTCCCTGATTGCCAACAATAATATTATCAAGCTCAATGGTATCATCAGGAGCATCGGACGCGGTCGCAACTACTTCTATCCCATAACCGCCCGCGGGTAGTTTTGTTACATCAAGTTGAGCAGAATCTACATAATTCATGGTAAGGGGATCATACGCATGCGTTTTTGTGTCGAAGAGTACCCAAGGTCCTTTATCTATCTGATAATAGACATTTTCCGTGAGGGTTTCATTACCCGTATACGTCGTATCCCACGCGACCGGCAGGAGAGCCTTGATCTCTCCGGTTTCAGTCACCACAAGATTTGTTAATGTTATCTTTTTTGCAGTAACATCAATGGGACCGAGTTCGGGCAGAACCGAGATGAATGTCTGAGGGAGATGCAGGGTCTCGGCCCCCCCGTTAAAGGTTACGGTTGAATAGTCGCCGAATACATCAATAAGGCCAGTACGGTTGACTTTCAGCTTGAATGTTGTATTCCACTGCTGTTTGAGTTTTAGTGTTCCAACATTGAAGTCCAGTTTATGATCAGCCCAGTCAGAGGTTTGATCGGTGAAATTTATTATTCCATCCTGCCATCCGATCTTTGTCGGAGGGACATACGAGTATACCTCAGCTCCAGGTACCGATACACCGGTGACATTAATATTCTGGAAATCCGCCGTTAAGGCGGTATTCACTCCTGACTCATTCCTGATCTGTCCGTAAATAAGACTGAAATAATCGTGCATCTGGGATGCTTCAGGCACGTAGTAGTAAGAACCCGGTGTTACCATCCCGTTAATCGTCTCATTGTCGATATGTGGCGCACCCTCCGAGCCGTAGGTAGGATATCCGAGAACATATATGATAATTCCCTGAGATTTTGCAATGTCTGCTGCCTTCCAGGTAGCAGTTTTTGCAGAATCGCTCTCGTCAAAGCAACCGAGACTTGCACGGGGGTACCAGTCCGAAGGCCAGTAGGAATCTGTTGCACC
>PMKW01000104.1:1254-5625 GCA_003157895.1 Methanoregula sp.
CATTGAAATTCTGGATGGTATTCTCGAGTATTGCTTTATTGGCGGGAGAATCTGCTGTAGTGAAATCCATCTCAAGCTTGGCATCCGAACTGGGATTGAAATACTGATAACCATAATAATTTTGACAACTGGTAATGGATGCATTGATAGATGTGGGTGGGGCGAGGGAATTCCATAAAGCAGGATCCCGCAGGCATTTGTCCATCGGGGCTCCGTCATACGGCTGGAAATATGAGCCGCCATTGGATAGCTGCTGGTTCCACAGGTTCAGGGCATTGGCTGAGGCGTACCCTCCCACTCCATTGGTTGGATTATTTCCGATGGAGACCAGCGATATGGAAACGCCGGAGTCTGCACTATCAACAAATGCCTTCTCTCCGACTATTGTCTGGGCCAGTCTGTCTGTTCCCCCAACACCTCCGGCAAGGTTGGTGACAATAACAACATCTGCGGGTCGTGGCCCGAGCGCCCAGCCATCCCCTTTCAACCCGATGGTAACGTTGACCGTCTGGTTTACCCCAATGACCAGGGGCTCCACCGACGTTAATACACTCAGGTAAGGATAATTCTTCCAGGTTACGGGAACGGTTTTTGTAGTACCATTCCAGGTTGCAATAATATTACAATGTCCTGTTGCCGATGCATTGAAACCAGGGTTTCCTAATGTTGTAAAGCTCCCTGGTATGAATTGAACCCCGGTGGTCTGTCCATCTGCGTCAGTTATACCGCTTGAACTCGAAAGACTGGGTGGTGCCGTCACGTTATAATTTTCGTAATCGTAGGTCGCATTCGATAACGTGAAAGCTACCGTAGTTCCTGAAACCGCATTTCCCGTTTCATCCGCAACAGTTGCGATAACATTTGAAGGAACGGAGAGCGGGACATCACCACTTGCCATCATACTGGGATTTGCCGTAAGGGATATGATCGCCGCACCGGTATCCTTGAATTTTACCTTTTGCGGAGTTGAAATGACCGTCGAATTTGCAACGGAGCTTGCAGTGATATAAATTTCACCGATCGAAGATCGTGGACCATAAGGATACACTACCTGCCCCAGACTGTTTGATTCGAACTGTTTTTCCTCCCCTATGACGGAGGTATTTACCCAGATAGTCTGTCCATTCGTTGGATTCCCGTATACGTCAAACAAAGTGTATACTATACTGAAAACACTCTTACCGTCTGCCGGAACAGTGGGAGGATCTCCCGGTGGAGAAACAACCTGGGTTATCGAGAACGGTACACCATTCGTATCGGCAGTGATCCATTCAAGCTGGTTCGGGATACTTTCCTACCCGTCCATTAAAATGTTGTTGTCACCTATTCGCGAGGTCAATCAGACATTTACTGACGTCATTCCGTTGGCGTCAAGGGTAAGAAAAATATCATGAACATTGGCTTCATTAAAACCGCAGTCACCCGGGGCAGGACCGGTCACATGAAGACTGATTATATGGTTTCCCCTTCGGTTATCGACAGGATTTCCATATTGGTCAGTAATTGATACGTTAAAAGGAACCAGGGTTGCCACAGTTCCTGAGAGCGGATGGGTAAAAACCACGTGATAGGCACTGCCGTGATCGATATTCTGAATCCCTGACCCGGTTAACCCAGGAGCAGTTATTTGCGCTACACCACTTTTTGTCTTTACTTTGAAGATGGTTGTTGCATAACCTCCGGAATCTGTGGTGACGGTTTGAGGAGTCAGGGTTCCAAGTGCATTATCATTAACTAAAAGAGTTATTCTTGCTCCTGGTACAGAACCACTATACCCGGGTGTAGTATTTGTTACATATATGGTGACGGTTGATTGATCAGCATTGTTGGCAATGATCCAGGGTTTGTCGGTTAAAATGGATACGGTATCCGGAATTCCAACCGCCCCCACGGTTCCTACCAGGAACAGCAAAAAAATAATTATGAAAATTCCAGCATTCGCTCTCATGGTACTCACGATGAATAACCTCTTTAGATTGTAAACTATAAAAATATGTTCATAATCGGAAAACCTTAAAATTTTGCTATTTTGAACAAATACCCTATTATTATGCCAGAATTGGAAATTATACGTCATCCTTTCTTCGGGCAGGGTGTTGATCTCCTGTACCGGAACTCCTGATCGATGGGGATCCCATCGTCATACCAATATATTTTTCCAGGATAATTCCAATGACGAATACCCTCCGGGAGGGAATAGGCTGACAGGATTCAGAGGTAATTGTTGCGCCGGAGCCACTCGACCTGCGGGCCGGTGTACCGGTAAATGATATCGCATTTCTCGTCCTGGAACGTCCAGGGGATCACGATGAGGATATCCCCTTCGCGGATCCAGACCTTCTTTTTTATCTTTCCCTTGATCCTGCCCATCCGGGTCACACCGTCAAAGCCGCGGACGCGGATATGGTTTGCGCCCATCATGAGTTCGGCACACCCGAACATCTCACGGTTCCGTTTCTGGGGTAGCTTTACCCTGACGATCTCGTCGCCCGGCGGTGCCCCCGGGTTATTGTCAGTCAGTACAACCTCTCTTTTGAAATTTTACCGGTTTTTGTCGCTTAGTCGTTGGTCTTGGAGAAAATATAATTAATCCTGTCCAAAAGGACGGTAAACCCGTTCCGGGGATTGGGGAAAAAGGAGACCGTCCCGGTCACCGGATGATGCCCGGTGTGGCAACCAGGAGAAACACCATCCCGGCGCCGAAACAGGTGATCAGGATGCCGGAAATCCGGTTGATCTGGCAGAGGTTTCCGGTACTCAGCCGGGACCGGACAGAGCCCACCGAACTGCAGAGAATGATCCACCATATGACAGAACCGAGGAAGACACCGGCGACAAAGGGGAGTGCGGCAGTGAGCGTAGTTCCCTGTACCACGACGCCGAACCCGGGCAGGATCGTGATAAAGAAGATGACGGTCAGCGGGTTGGCGATGGTGATCGCAAGCAGCGAAAAATAATCCCGCAGGTAGGGCTCCTGCCCGTCACCCGGGCTGATCGCCGCCGGGATTGACCGGAAGACCCGGATCCCGATAACGATAAAGACGAGTCCCGCCATGAGGCGGAACAATGACTGGTTGCCGATAATCAGCCCGGAGACTGCAGTCATGCCGAAAAATACAACCGCCGCATAGAACGAGTCGGCTGTGGCGATCCCGAGACCTGATGCGATCCCGTGAAGGCGCCCGTTCTCGACCGTGCGGTGAATGCAGAGAAGGGAGAGCGGACCCACCGGTACGGCAAGGGTGAGGCCGATGATCATTCCCTGGAGAAACAGGCCGGGATCCATAGGGCACCTGATACTGATACAACTGGACAGGATATTCCTGATCTGTTCGGTTCCTGTGCCGGATCTCCGGCAGGGTTCATGAACCAGGTTCCGTACTATCCTGTTGACTTTACCCTGACATCAATGTTGCACACTGCGCCGGTATGGGGTGTTTTGCACCCGTCATCTTTCCCATCAATTTCCGGTTAAGCGCTGTTCAAAGAAGATCTGGCCTCTGCCATACTATCGACTTTACACCTTGCCTTAAACATAATTTATAAGAGCCGGTAGTCTCTATTTTCAACTATTCCAAGCTCTTCTTTTAAAAAAATATTGGGATGAGGGGCTTTGGACGATGGGGATCTTTTATGGTGAAAGCAGCAACAATAGCGAAAAAGAGCGGTCCAAAAAAGAAACCGGCAACCGCAGTAAAAAAGAGTGCGGCAGCAAAAAAAGAGAGCGTTCCTTTAAGATACAAGTGCAGGTTGTGCGGGTATGTCTATTCGCCGCTTCGCGGGGAGCCGCACAATGGTATTCCTGTCGGCACCGCTTTTGAGGATCTTCCGGAAACGTACGTCTGCCCGGTCTGCGGATTTCAGGGAAAAGGCAGGATTGGCAAGGGAGGCTTTGATGAGTGGGTACCCACACGGTACATCTGCTCCATGTGCAATTACATCTATGATGAAAAACGCGGCGAGCCACACCGGGGGATAAAACCGGGAACGAAGTTTACGGATCTTCCCGATGACTATGTCTGCCCGGTCTGTGCGCTGGACCCGAAGATCCGTGTACAGTTCGGGAAAGTCCTCAAACAGGGATTCCAGCCCTTGTACGAATAACCGAAGAGGTTATTGTGCATGTTCGGGACGCTTTGCGTATCGGATTGGGGGTAATTTCGATGGATTCATTTTCTTTGAGTCCCGACAATGCAGCAGAACCGGAGAATGAATCCTATAGACAAAATATTTCTGATCGGGTTTCCGTTCAGAAAGATAAGAATCCCCGCAACTCTTCTTATCCGGGAAGCATCTGAAATGTGCCGGATCGTGTGGGATCTTTCAGGCAAACCCATGAAGATGATATGCCATCACATATTGTCCACAGGG
>PMKW01000104.1:5660-19144 GCA_003157895.1 Methanoregula sp.
GTGCAAAACAGGATGCGAGAAGCAGGAGTCGAACCTGCGAACGCCTGCGCGAACGGATCTTGAGTCCGCCTCTGTTGACCACTTAGATATTCTCGCTCGGGTATAGTATTGGTTTTGAGGATAGTAAAAGGCTTTGAGATGCAAAGGGTCACCAGCCCCGAACCTGGAGAAGAACCCGCAGGGTTCTTCGACTGAACCTTCAGGTCTTCAACTGAACCTTCAGGTCTTCAACTGAACCCATAAGGATTCTTCGACACCGGGGAAAAGCGCAAAATCACATGAAATCCGAAAGCCCGAGCTGCTCGTGTTTCTCCTCGCCGAACGTGGAGGCGATGGCAAGGTCAAGCACCTCCATCCGCTGCCGGGTGTACTCGGAGATGTTGTACTTCCGGCAGATCTCCCGCGACATCTCGAGATATTTCTTCACGGATCCCTCGTGGACGGTAGGGATGATATTGCCGTTGCAGATGCCCTTGCCCCGAAACTTCGTGCACTTGCCGGCAAGGGGCATCCGGCGGTAGCTCGTGTTGCACTTCGTGCACCGGAACTTCTGCTTGGAGAATGCCGAGAGATTGCCCTGGAGGTCGCGGATGAAATGCGTGGTGAGCACCCGTTCCGCCACNNTCGGTCATCGTCTTCATCTGGGTGTACATCGATTCGAGCGGGCCGGAGGAAATGTCGGAAGTATCGTGCGTGAACTGGAACCCTTCCACCTGTGCCGGGGTCCCGATCCGGTTTTCTACGCGGTCGATAATCTTAACGATAGTCTTAGGATCTGCATATTCAAGGGCGCTCGTATAGACCCCGATCGGGTAGTGGTCACAGACATCGACGTTCAGGGCTTCCTTGTCGATCTCGGCCGGATCGATCCGGCTCGTCAGGACAAGCGGGGCGTCCATCGAGCCTCCCCGGTTCTGCGGCAGGAACGCCCGGGAGAAATTGATCAGGCCATCCATGAGGAGCATGATACAGTCCTCGTCGCCATCGCACTGGCCGGTGAAGATGCCGTTTGCCGTCAGGGTATGATCGGTATCAACGGTCAGGCAGTAGACCCGCTCCTCGGGAGCCGGCACCGGTTCGGCGGTCTTAATCCGGTCCGCGATCGCGCAGGATCCCTCGAAGACCGGTACCGCATCGCCGGCTTTCAGCTCCAGAGCCTTCACCTTCCGCAGGTAGCCGGTGTCCCAGACGAGCATTGCGTGATCCGGGGTCACGACCAGTTCCCTTCCCCGGGCCGTCTCAAACCGGATCAGGGCTGCCGGCGAGCGGTGGATCGAGACCGAGGTGATCTTCCGGAGGTGGATGCCCCCGGCAGTGTCCACCGAGCGGGTAAAGAACGGCCGGGCAGGATCCGAATAGTACGTGCCGAGCCGGTCGATCCCTGGGCGGGAAAGATCGAAGTTCTCGAGGACAAACTTCCGGATCGGGGTCTTTTCCCAGCGCTTCCCGTCATAGACCTCGATGAGGGTATCGCCAAAGAAGCAGTTCCGCCGTTTGGCTGCGTGAAAGAACGGGTGGGCATACCCCACGTTCGCCCGGGTGAACCCGACGATCCGGGCAAGGACGCCGGCGCTCGTGTGCGGGGCGAGCCCGATCACGAGGTGGCCGACAAGTTCTTCTGGTTTTGTGATATTGTAAAACGGTTCAAGCCCGTAACACTTGACCAGCAGGTCATCCATGAACTGCGCAACGCTGACCAGGTATTCGGCACAGGAGTCTGAAACAAGGAGGTCCTGCGGGTGGAGCTCAACAACCTGCGATCCGTTCTGGAGATCATACCCGTGCGTGTCCTTCACGTAACCGAGCGAGCGAAGTTTTTCAACCGGAACACGCACTTCATCGGGGCGGATATGGGTGAGCGGGAGATCGATCATGTCAAACCGGGTCGTCCCGTCCTTGAAGACCCAGATATTCCGGATCGCCCTCAGGATACCTTTTTCCATAGGCTCGACCGTCTTCTCCTTCGAGATCACGCCTTTTACCCCTTTGACAAGGGCAATACTGTCGGTTTTAAGCCCCAGGCGTCCCATGGCCTTCGCGTACTCCCCTTTCACATCAAGGGTCACCCGCTGGCTGCACGTGGCGGGAGCGTCACAACCGGGGCAGCGGGGAAGCGTTGTTTCCCGGCCGCATTTTGTGCAGGTGAAGATCGCAACGGTATGCCCCCCGCACTTCTCGCACCGGCAGAGATAGCCGATCTCCCCGCACTCGGAACAGCGCCGCCGGCCTACCTCGATCTCGATGATTCCCCCTTCCTTCTGGAAGTCTATTTCAGTATCGTTCTGGTCCGTTTCCGCAGTATGGGCAGATGCCGACTGGAAGGAGCGCCGGGCGCCTCCCGAGTCCCCGAGCGGGAAGAGGACATGCGGGGGCGGGTTCATCTTCCGGGGCTTCGACTTGCCCGGCCTGCCCATGCGGCCGCCGATCCGGGTGCCGGACCGGGACCGCATCTTCAGGCCGCTGAGGTACATGACCAGGTCAGGTACGGTACCGGATGGTGCGGTATCCCACGTTTCTTGTTTTTTCAGATTCTCATCAAGCCCGAGACAGGCAATGAATGTACGGAAGGACCGGATCCGGACGGTATCATCCCGCACCTCGTGGGGAAGGAGGATCTCTTCAAGAATGGTTTTTATTGACGGGTCCGGGGGGATACAGAGCACGCCGTCGGCGATCCGTCCCTGCCCGGATACAAAATCGGCAAGTGTCCGGATCTGGTCCGCCGTGATGTCGTCCCAGAACCAGGTATAATCCGGGTGGAGGTACCCCCCGGCACGTGCCATCGATAGCGCCTCCTCTTCATCCTTCGGGGGCTTTGTCCCGGGCCCCTCGTCGAGCTGCCACCACTCGGAACAGTACCCCGCGGGTACGAGCGGGTGATTATTCTCCAGGAATTCCCCGAACGATATGAGGATCTCACCGACATCGAGTATCCGCACGATATTGGCGTTCAGCCGTTTTGCGGTCGCCTCATCATCGATCCGGAGCACGTCGCCGTTCTTCAGCCGCACGGTCGGCCCCTCGATNNCCGGTGTTCCGGGACCGCCCGTACCGGAGCCGGAACCCTCCCTTGCGCATCGGGTACGCAAAGACCGGGCGCCCGCCAATCAGATCGCGGAGGTATTTGTCGAGCGGCCTGATGCCGACCGTCTTCTCTCCGTCCCCGCTCTTCGCTGCCCCGGCGATCAACTTGTCGAGCCAGTCCCAGCCCTTCATATTCATCTTCTCGACACGGCTCTTGAGCTTCCGGGCCTTACCGGCGATACCTTCCCCGATGACCAGTGCCATGCCACCCCGGACCGTGTTCGTTTCGACCCGTTCGAGGTTCCGGTGACCCGCAACTTCCTCCTGCTCGGTCGCCTCACCATCGACACAGACCGGGCAGTTCTCGATGATGAGCCGGATCTCGGCCTCGCTCGGGAGGTACTGGAGGTTCATGATGGAGTTGTATTGCCGGATCTCCTCAATGTACCGCTCTACCTCCTCCTGCCGCGGGATGTAGTGGTTGATCCCCAGTTTCTGGCGCACGTAATCCCCTACGAGTACCGAGAGCGCCTGTGCCGTCCCGCCGGCACTCCGGATGGGACCCGCGTAAAAGATCATGAGATACTGCGTCCCGTCATCGTTCCTGCCAAGCCCGATCTTGGCGATCCCTTCTGTGGGTGCCGCCACGACCCCCTCGGTCAGGATGGCCATTGCCGTGCGGATCGCGTGGTCGAGGACCTCCATCATATCCTTCTCCCCGAACTTCCGGGCAACGAAGTCGTCGCCGATGCGCAGCGCCACCTCCTCGCGGGACATCTGCTGTTCGAGTTCGCGGATACGGGCAGCAACACCCCTGACCCCGACCAGCACCTCCACCCGGTCTGCGAGATCGCTCGCTATCGGGATCTCAACGTCAAGGGAGGGATCGAGCCCGCAGGAACGGGCCTTTTTTGCTATCGCTATGGCGCGGTGCAGCTCGTCCAGTAACGACTTCTCGTAGGCCTGCATCGCGGGCGAGAGCTCAAGCATACTGGTAGGATTTTGCGGGAGGGGATTTATGGGTTGGGTTTATGGCCGAAAACAGGGGGAGTGAGATGCAGGAGTTTTACTCCCCGTCCTGCACGTTATTCATGATCGCAGGCAGCCCGGTCTCCCCCATCTGCCAGAGAGTAAGCGTTGTGCACTGCCGGATGACCTCGTTCTTGTCCCCGAGCCTCCGGCTCAGGGGTTCCACGGCGGGCTTGCCAATCCGGCAGAGGGCCTGCGAAAAAAAACCCCTCAGCTCGCGGTCATCGCTCCCCATCCCTTCGATGAGAGCGTCGATGGCCGGGACGCCGATCTCGCCAAGGGCTGCGGCAGCATAGCGGCGGAACTCGCGGCTGGTGTCCTCCTTCATGGCCGTGATCAGGGGGGTGACTGCCGGTTTGCCCATCCGGGAGATGGCAATGGCGGCATACCAGCGCCCGTCATTGTCCTTTGCGTGTGCCATCGCCGCGATGAGGGTGATGATCGCAGGTGCCCCGATCATTCGGAGCGCCTCGACAGCCTCATGCCGTTTTTCAATCGCCGGATCACCAAGGAGCGCGATCTGCTTCCGGATTTCTTCATCCGTTATCTTCGTATTTCCGCCAGTTCCTGCCATATATATCAATGATTTTGGGATCTCCATCCACATGGTTGTTTTCATTTCCGAACGATCCTCAAACTGTAAGGAAAGGAAGAAATCATCAGGTTTCTTCGGGATCCGACTGGTTCGCAAGAACCAGAAGGAAGATCAGATTTCATCTCCTCTGTAGAAATCATTTGATATTAATTATGACGCTCTTTTGGACTCTCCCCCCGCCGCTATGGCTTCCCCCGATTGCGATCGTGCCGTATTACCTGTACGCAATCGTGGAGAAATTTCCAGTAAAGGTAATACCGAGACATCGCAATGCACCCNNCCGGAGGATTCATCAGAACTCCGAAGCTCGGCTTATGCCTCCCTTCCCGTTGTCGGGGTTTTGTCAAACCTCTCCAACCGCGAGGATAAGAAGAACCCGCCGGAATTCTTTGAGCCAGATGGCGAAGCTCCAGGAGCGTCAATTATCATTGTTTTTATTGATCCTTTTTCTCAGCCAATCAGGCAAGTCCGAGCCAGCCGGGTATGAAAAGGAGAACAAAGAAGACCGCCATCAGCACAAGGCCAAGGGGGATGCCAACCTCTGCCCACTCGCGGCTCGTGATCCCCAGCTTGCCTGCCGCAATGATATTGGGGATATTACCGGGAATGAGCATCCCGCCAGCGATGAGGAGCCCCATCAGAGCACTCAAGATCTGCGTAAGCGTGAGCGCGGGACCGATCTCGGCTGCGGCAAGCGTTGCATTGTCGAGCACTGCTGAAACGATATTGACCCAGTAGAGACCCGCTGAAGGGATATTGATGATATATTCCAGGATGAGCGGCTTGAACCCTTCCCCGAGGAAGATGAGGGCCATGATGAAGAGATAGACCTTGCCCGCCCGGATCACGATATCGCGGACGGATTCCCGTTCGACAATGCATTCGAGTTTCGTATCCCCGACGTGGCTCCGGCTGAAGAGGAAGACGCCGATAAAGCCCAGGGCAACAATTGCGGGTACGATGTAAATGGCCAGCCTGTCGAAGAGGAACATGAAGCCGGCATGATACGGGGTGCCGGACAGTTTTGAGATCACGATGGTCGTGAGTGGTTCGCCGAGCGGCGTGAGCCCGGCACCAAGACCGATGGAGAAGCAGGCAACGACAGCGATCTCCACCTTTGCCTTCTGTACCACCGGCAGGGCATTGACGATCTCGACAAGGATGATCGCAGCGAGGATCGCAGAGATGATGCTCGAGATGAGGCCGAGTACAACAATGAGAAAAAAAACAATTGCATTCAAGGAGAAGCGGCCGATCATGCTCGCAATCGCCGCTTCCATTTTGTGGTGGAACCAGTAGAGAAGAAGGCCGACGAGCAGGACGATCTGCACGATCCCAACGGGGATATTAAAAACGGTCGTGATCTTCAGGGGAGCAAGGAGCGCCTCTTCGATGATCGTTGTGCTCCAGCCGGTTGTCTCCCCGGGGAGGGGCATGAACCCCGCGATGGTCAGCGCCACCACCCCGCAGGCAAACAGGAAAACCTCGAGATTGTGCTCGACCTGTTTTACCCGGAACGGCAGGACCAGGACGAGCAGGAAGATGATAAAAAGGCCGCTGTTCACCAGAAGATCCATGCCGTTCACCGTTCTTCCGGCATGCGGGGGCAGGGGCCGGTTTCTGCTCAAGTGTATGCAGCCGGGAAATTAATGGGTTTCTTTAATCCTGCGGTTTCCGGAGTGCGCCGGTACGAAGGTATATATGCTTCGTCAATGGTATAGACAAATTGGTTATAACGGGTGTCGTGAGGACCGTGGCAAAGGACATCTCGAAGATCATCAGTTCATTGCAGACCACTGCTGTCAACCGGTGCAGGGAACGGCTTGATGAGGCCGCCATCAGAGCCCGGGATCTGATCAGCAGCGGCGATACATATGATGAGAAGGGTAAGGCGCACGACAGGCCGGAGTACAGGGTCACGTCCCTGCTGAAGCGCAGGCATGGCCTCTAGAGTGGTGGAAAGCATGGATGAGCCGGAAAAAACACTCCTGCGGCAGATACGGGAAAGGGAGCAGGAGTATGCAAAGAAGATCGAGGTCACCAGAAAAGAGACCGATGCCGCGATAGCTTCTGCACAGGGCGAGGCCGAGAGCCTGCTCTGCACAGCTGACAGCGCAGGAAAAACGGAGGCCAAACAGCGCTACTGGGAGGAGAAAGGGAAGATCGAGACCGAGATCGAAGGGATCGGGCGCGAAGCAGCAGCCGGGCGGGACAGGGCCGCAGCAAACGGGGAGAAGAACCTGCCCCGTGCAGTTGAAACCATTACCGGCTATGTGACCAGGGAATAAGCGGGCCCCCCGCGGGAGGGATGGCATGCTCCAGTCGATGAAAAGGATTCAGGTGATCGGGCCAAAAGATGAACTGAACCGGGTAGTCGACCTTATGTATCAGGCAGGCACGGTCCACCTGGAGAACGCGAGCGAGGAGGTTCCCTTAAGAGAGATCCACCTCACACCGGTAAAACTGGAGGCGGCACAGAATATTTCTGATGCGCTCAGCAAGATCCAGGCAATCTTTTCCACCCTGCCGGTCATTGCCGATGACCCGGAACGGCAGAAAGCGGTCCAGGCTACCCTGGGGCAGAAGAGCTACGACCAGATCATCAGAAGAGCCCGCGAGGTCATAAAAGAACTTGAGGCAACCACGCGGGAACTGACGGCAAGGAAGAGCGATCTTACCTTAGCGGACACAGCGCTGGACCGGTATACGAAGGTCCTTTCCATCATCCAGCCGTTGGAGAAGGAACTGCCGACACTGGAGGGCTTTGAGGTTACGATCCTTCTCATCCAGAAGGAGCATGCAGGGATAATCGAGATCATAAAAAAGGAGATTGCCACGATCACCCACAACCACTTCGAGATGAATTCCATGTCGGTGGACGAGAACACCCTTGCCACGATCATGGTCTTTTCCAAGCAGTATTCGGAAGAGGTCCATGCCTTCATCTACTCGGTGAACGTCAATGAGGTCCGGCTCCCGAAGGAATACACGGGCAGGCCGTTTTTCGAGATGTTTGCGCTGATTGAGGAGCAGAAACAAAAAAACACTGAAGAGATTGCCGCCATCGACAGCCGCCTCGCCTCATTCTCGTCTATCTGGTACCAGGAGCTGGTGGTGCTCAAGAAACACCTGGAGGATATTTATGCTGAAGTAGGGGCCTATACCAACTTCGGGCTCTCAGACTATACCTTCGTGATCATGGGCTGGATCCCGAAAAAACACCTCCGTGCCATGCAGCAGTCTCTCAACAACACCTTCGGGGGCCGGGTGATTGTCCGCGAACTGGGGACAACGGAAGAAGACATGAAGCACGCTCCCGTGTGGTATGACAACCCCGCATGGATCAAACCCTTCGAGTTCATCATGGGGCTTGTGGCCCTGCCGAAATACAATGAGTTCGATCCCTCGCCCATCCTCGCGATCTTCTTTCCCCTGTTCTTCGGGATGATGGTGGGAGATATCGGCTACGGGCTCGTGATCCTTGCCATCGGGCTTTATGTCCGGCACCGGGTTCCTGCGGACACTTTTTTCGGGAACATGGCGCGTGTGCTGATCATCTCCTCGATCCCGACCATCATCTTCGGGTACCTGTATGGGGAGTTCTTCGGGAACCTCGGGGAAATTCTCGGGTGGATCGAACCGGTGCACCTCCTCGGCATCTCATGGAACCGGAGTGAAGCGGTCATCCCCATGCTGGTCCTCGCCATCTCGGTCGGGGTCATCCACGTATTCTTGGGACTCTCGATCGGCATCCGGAATGCAATTATCACGAAAAACAGGAAGCACCTTACGGCGCACTCAGGCATGATTCTTGCGATCACCGCGATCATTGTCCTGCTGGCGATGCTTGCCGGTGCTCTCCCTGCGGGGGCAATCTATCCCGGTGCAGTCCTCCTGATCGCCGGCCTTTGCCTCCTTGTCTATGGGGCCGGCGCATTCGGAGCCATGGAAGTGATGGGCACGGTAGGCAACATCCTCTCGTACGCCCGGCTGATGGCAATCGGTATGGCGTCCGTGATCCTCGCGATCGTGGCAAACGAGATGGCGGGAGCCTTCGGGATCGCGATCATCGGCATCATCATGGCCGTCCTGCTCCACGGCCTCAATATCCTGCTTGCCATGTTTTCCCCCTCCATCCACTCGATCCGTCTCCACCTCGTGGAGTTCTTCTCCAAGTTCTACGAGGGCGGGGGCGTGGCGTACAAGCCGTTTGCGCGGGTTTTGGCCGGGGGCGGGAAGAAGAGCAGCTGAGTTCCCCCCGCATTCTCTGCGTTAACCGGAGTTTATGCATTTTGTCAAGATGTTGTGTAAGTAAACAAACTGGAGACTTAGAGACTGTTTGAGCTGCTAAGTGCTTTCAATCGCTGATCGATTTTCAGATCAAAATCGGATCGCGATCGATCCGGATCGGTTTTTCGATCGCGATCGTGATCGTGATGAAAATTTTTCAATCAAGATTTGATGAAAAAAATTTAATCAAAGTCTGCTTGAAAATTTTCAATCAAAGTCTGGTTGTAAAAAGTTAAACAGATCCGCAACAACCGGAATCTATCGTTCACATCTGGGGCGAAATTGTGGATTCCGGTTTTCAATCAAGGTCTGCTTGAAAAATTTTAATCAAAGTCTGCTGAAAAATTTTCATTCAGGGTTTGATTGAAAAAAATAAATCACGGTTTAATTGATCTGCAAGCGGTTTTCAATCGCGATCATGATCGCGATGATCTTTTTCAAATCAAGGTCCGGTTGAAAATAATAAATCAATTCTCAATCTTCTATTTCCCCTCCTGAAAACACATCCTGGTGAATACCGAAACCATGATCAGCATCATGAGGGGGCCACCCCTCCCATCCGAAAACGTAGACAAGAAAAAGGTACCCGATAATGGCAAGGGTATCGATCATGAGAAGGGTAATAATGAGGCGTAAAAAGCCTTCTTCTTTTTCTCATAGGGGAACGATCCCTGTTCTTCAGGAAGGGGCAACGCCATCTGAGAAAAGAAGGTGGGGGATGATATAGATACGATTCCATTTTGCCGGGCAGCTCACTGCTTTGCGCAATAGGAGGGAATTGGAATTAAATTTTGTAACGTACAGGTGATTCTAATATGTCGGCGATTTCATAGTGGCAGGAAAGGATAGTTCAGATGCTTAAAAAAACCAGTCATACATCACCCATTGGAAAATTACTCACTATTGATGACATCTTTGGAAAATTTACCTCAAACCATCCCTGGGTATTCTGGACATCGTTTTACAGTTCTTTTATCATAGCAGCATTTCTGTGTGCATTTCTTTTCGCAGCATACCTCAACCCGAACCATACCAATGAGGAGAGCGCCAGGTTATTGTTAAGTGCCCTTATCCAGAGCGAGGCAACCATAATCGCTCTCGTTATCACGTTAACCCTGGTCGCGGTCCAGCTGACTGCATCATCGTATACCCCCCGCGTTGCGAATATCTTTGCCAGCAGCCCTCATATGTACCTGCTCCTTGGGATCTATATCATCTCAATCGCCTACAGTGCAATACTTCTCCAGCTGGTGAGCGGGATCGATGGAATAGTCTCCCCGCATATGGAGTTCTGGATTGCCGGGGCGTACTGGATGACAATATTTCTCGGATTTGCATTGATTCCCTATATTTTCTATATCCTTGAATCGTTCAGTCCGGAGACGTTTATCAAAAGAATATCCGTTCACTTGACGAAAGAAACGATTCTCCAGCAGGAGAAAAACGATTTCCTGAACCTGATATTCGATGTCACGCACAATTCAATCATGAAATACGATACTGCAACTATCCGGTCCAGCCTGAATTTGGTAACCCTTCAGGTCAGTAACCAGGTATCGGAAAAAAATACTGCTGGTGAAAACAGTAAGATTGTCCAGGTTTACAGTGCTCATCTTGAACGGTGTGCACGACAGGCAATCGATCTGCACGATGAAGAGATGCTCAGTATCATTCTGGACCAGTTTGAAAATATCGGAACCCATTGTGCCAAAAATAAATTCGATAACCCGACGCTGCAGATCATCACGATCATCAGTGAAGTGGAGAGATTGATTGACGTAAAAGATATTCCCGTTTCTCTGAACCGGGTGAGAGAATTAATCCGGTCCATCGGGAAAATTTCCATTGAGAATAAATTTCTCGAAACACCGGGAAGGATCATGTTCTGCCAGGATACGATTGCAAAACATGCGATCGATAAAATCACCCCGCAGGACAAGTTTTCCTTATATTCAGAGATCCTGGAAAACTCGGTTGATTCCTTAACAGAATTTACCGGTCTGGGAATAACGACCGGCCAGATCGGTATCGTGAACGGCTCACTGGAGTATCTGAAATCCATCGGAGAATACAGTATCAGGCAGGAGATTATTTTTCCCCTGTATTACATAGCCGACAAAGTATTCGACCTGTGGCTGGGTGCCCTTCCGGCTCTCAATTCCACCTCAACGTTCTTAGAAGTCTCCGGGCTTGCGATTATCGCCAAAAAAGATACGATCCAAAAAGGCTTCCCAGAGAGGATGGTATTCGAACGAAAAATACTGGAGATCGGTATTCTCTCCATAGAAAAAAGTTCAGAGCCCGAACAGCTGGGTGTTGCACGGCTGCTGGCGAACATGAGGATCATCGACGACAAAAATTACCAGAATGCAGTCCTGCATATGATCTCCACGCTTCCTGCACAACAAAAAGATCCGTATACCAGATTTCTGGCATTACAGGAAAAAATCTACCAAGAAACAATACAGAAACCACACGCCTGATCCTATCTGTGGCGTGCAGCCTCAAGAGTTTCCCGGCAAAGTCCGGATAATAAAAGTTCCGTCAGATTCGGATGTTTTTCTCCCGGAACATCTGCCAAAAGAGCAGAGATACGCAGATTTCAGGAATTGGCATCGGGACCCGCTCACTTCTTAGCCACCATCTTCTTCTCCTTCACCTTCTTCTTTTTCCGCTCTAAAATGCTCTTGACTTTCTTGAGCCGGAACAGGTCCTCCCGCTCCCGCTCCTCGATGGCGTTTTTGATAAACTTCGCCTGCCTCTTCAGCTCGGGGATCATGATCTGCTCGAGGGCGTTCACGCGCCTCCGGTTCATCTGGATCTCGGAGCCGAGCCTCCGCATCGCTGTCTCGGTCTCGGCGAGCTTGATCAAGAGATCAATCTCCGCCTCGTACCGTTCGGCAGTCTCGTCAATGCGGGCGCTCGTGGAAATGACCCCGTAGCCCCGCTCGAGCATACTCTTGGATACCCGCTTTTTCTCGATAACCGGGACCGGGACGCCCATGATGTTCTTCCCGCTGATATCCACAGTGATCGAGCGGCGGGTGGCAAGCGCTGCTGACTTCAGGGTGACAAGGTCATCGGTTGCCTGCGCGATGAGGAGGGCCTGGTCGGCTGCCTGCGAGACCAGCTCGAGCTCATCCCGCGAATCGGAAACCGTGGAGAGGATCTTGAAGAACTCCTGGATCAGGGCGTCCATCTTCTCCCGCAGGAGGTCGCGGCCCTGCTCGGCGAGCCGGATCTGGGCCTTCTTCTTCATCAACTCCATCCGGGTGGGCTTGACCTGCTCCATGCTTCACTCCCCGGCGGGTTTCTGGCGGGCAGGGCTGTACCTGGCGATGTACTCCCGTTTAATCCGCTTCAGCTCGTCCTCGGGCAGGATGGTAAAGAGGTCCCATGCGATAGCAAGCGTGGTCTCGATGGACCGGTCATCATCGCCCTGAGTAATGAACTCTTTTTCGAACCTGTCCGCAAACTTCAGGTACTTCTTGTCCAGCTCCGTTAAGGCTTCTTCCCCGACAATCGCCACGAGCCGGCGGAGGTCGCGGCCGTACGCATAGCTGGCGTAGAGCTGGTCCGCCACGCCCCGGTGGTCTTCCCGGGTCTTTCCCGGGCCGATACCGAGGTTCATGAGCCGGGAGAGGCAGGGGAGGGCGTCCACCGGCGGGTCGGCGCCCCGGCGGAAGAGGTCGCGGGACAGCACGATCTGCCCCTCGGTGATATAACCGGTCAGGTCGGGGACCGGGTGGGTGATGTCGTCGTCGGGCATGGTCAGGATCGGGATCTGGGTGATCGAACCCTTCCTGCCTTTCAGCCTCCCCGCCCGCTCGTAGATGGTGGAGAGATCGGTGTACATATAGCCGGGATACCCGCGCCGGCCAGGCACCTCTTCCCGGGCAGTCGAGATCTCCCGGAGTGCCTCGCAGTAGTTGATCATGTCCGTTAAGATGACGAGCACGTGGAGGTTGTGGGTGAAGGCAAGGAACTCCGCCACCGTAAGGCCGCAGCGGGGAGCCGCGAGCCGCTCGACGGTCGGGTCATCGGCGAGATTCATAAAAAAGACCACGCGGTCGAGTGCTCCCGTCCGCTCGAAATCCCGCATGAAGAACGAGGCCTCCTTGTGGGTGATGCCCATCGCCACGAAGACCACGGCAAACTGTTCCCCTTCGCCCAGTACTTTTGCCTGCCGGGCGATCTGGGCGGCGAGCTTGCTTGCCGGGAGGCCGGCACCGGAGAAGATCGGCAGCTTCTGGCCACGGACCAGCGTGTCGAGCCCGTCGATGGCGGACATGCCGGTCTGGATGAAGTCGGCCGGCTTGTCGCGGGCCGACGGGTTGATGGGCATGCCCGCAATATCCAGCACCGCCTCGGGAATGATATCCGGGCGGCCGTCCCGCGCCTTTCCCACGCCGGTGAAGACCCGGCCCAGCATGTCGAGCGAAACATTGATCCGGGCCGGCTCCCCCATGAAGCGGACCGTGGTCGCTTCCGTGTCGCTCCCCCGGGTCCCCTCGAAGCCCTGGATTATCGCATGCTCCTCTGATAT
>PMKW01000117.1:0-18728 GCA_003157895.1 Methanoregula sp.
GACCCGACATATGCCCTGACCATAACTGCGTACTGGCTGACCGCATCCGGGGAAAGACCAGTCCGGGCAAAACCGTCCACGACCTTGTCCACCAGTTTTTCAATGTCGGTGTTGGCACAGAATACAAACAGGTGGGAACAGGTCGTCACCTGCGGCTGGTTGTTGGTGTGCACAAGAAGATTTTTCTTGATCTTACCTGCTGTGACGATCTTGATCTTCCATGGCTGCAGGTTCATGGCCGAGGGGGAGTACCGGATGATATCCAGGAGCGCAAAGAGCGTAGGTTCATCGATCGTCCGGCCATCAAACTGTTTGGCTGCATACCTCTGCATGACGATATCTTTGAATTCCATGGGGGGTTTTCTTCTCCTTTGAGTCCGATCAATATAATAATAATTTATTCGCGTGTTACGGGTAAAAAACCGTGGGACGCGGGGGTTTATGGGATCTTTGCAGATGCCTTCTGCCTCATGGCCCGGAAAAGGGAACCACCTGTTCCGGAACAGGTCATTATCAGGACTCCCTCAGCACGTTAAAAAATCGTTCTCCGGGAGATGATAATCTCTAAAGGGTATCCCCGGTGCCCGGTTCAGTGCTGTTCCTGTTCGCTCCCTTTGATACAATAATATGCTTTTTTCAGCCCGAGAGCTTTTGTCACCGGGCAGGTAGGACAGATGCACCCTTTCTTCTCGAACGTACAGGTCGCCGACCTGCCCGCTACACAGAAAAGCAGGCTTTCATCGGCCCGCATGCATTCGTTATACGTAGGACACGGTTCGCAGATGCACTTTCCCCGGTTTTCTTCAAGGGTCTTTTCCTGATCTCCCATCATGATATCCAGTCCCGCCCGGTATCGCCCGGGCAGATCAATAAGTAGATTATCAAAAGGCTCCATGATAATTAAATCATGCCTGCTCCACTGGTTGGAAGAAAGTTCGGCGTCAATGTTATCCCGGTCCCGGGACGGGACAGCTGCAGACAGATACACGTCCTGGGACTGTCGGGGTCGAGCCGGCAACAACCGGGGATGAGCAAGTCAGAAAAGCTTCTCCAGCGTGCGCTCGAACGTTTTGCCGGGTTCGGTTGCCAGACCCGTTTTCTCCGTTTAAAAGACTTAACTATCCATGACTGCGAGGGAAACTATTCCGAGAACCCGGCCTACTGCACCTACCCCTGCCAGAGCTCGATGAAGTATGACGACGACCAGATGCAGGTGGTCTACGATGCGGTGCTCGCCTGCGATGTCCTGATCCTCGCAACCCCGATCCGCTGGAACAACCACTCCGCGCTGGTCCAGAAGTTCGTAGAGCGGATGAACGCGATCGAGAACCAGTACTCGTGGTTCGGCAACCGGATGATCAAGGATAAGGTCGCCGGCATGATCATCATCGGGCACGTTGACGGCATCCAGCACGTGGCGGGAAACCTCATGAACTTCTTTTCCTGGCTCGGGTTCCATACGCCCGAGGTCGCCATTGCTTCGTGGGTGGGGGAGAACGACGAAGACACGACAAAGGACTGGGGGCAGATCGAGAGCAACCGGTACACGAAGGAAGACCTGGAAGACCTTGTCGCCAGTTCCATCCGGCTGGCCTGCGCCCTGAAGCGGCACGTGGCAGAAGAGACCGGAAGCATCACGCACCCTTGACCGGGAAGCGTGGTGCTGTATCTACAAATACACAGGCAAAAAGAACGCCCGCAAGTCAANNGATTCTCCTGCTTCGGGTCTGGCGACCCTCAGCATCCATAAATACGATGGGTTTAAGAAAATGTAATCAAACGGTTGGCAGGTGGTGGCAGAACGGGCATTTTTCCCCAACGACGGATGAGGCGGTCACGGTCACGGAATATCCAGCCGCTCCTGCGCGAAGTTACGCTCTCGAAAAACGATCTGGTGGCACCGCTTTTCGTTGACGAGAACCTGGATTCCCCGCGCCCGATCGATTCCATGCCCGGCCAGTTCCGGTACCCGGTCAATGGGATTGCAACGGTCGTATCAGGCTTGTGGGACAAGGGTGTGCGGGCTGTCCTGCTCTTCGGCATCCCGAAGACCAAGGATAAGGAGGCCCGGTCCGCGTATGACCCGGACGGCGTGGTGCAGCAGGCGGTCCGCAGGATCAAGGCCGAAGTCAGGGAGATGGTCGTTATCACCGATGTCTGCGCCTGCGAATATACCGATCACGGGCACTGCGGGATTGTTGGCGAGACGCGGGGGGGCATGGACCTGCTCAACGATCCCTCGCTCAAACTGATGGACAGGATCGCGATCAGCCATGCCGAGAGCGGGGCCGATATCGTTGCGCCCTCATGCATGCTGGACGGCGTTGTCGGTTCGATCCGTGCAGCACTGGACAATGAGGGGCTTGAAGAAGTGCTGATCATGGCCTATTCGACCAAGTTTGCCTCGGCACTCTACGGGCCGTTCCGTGAAGCAGCCGACTCCGGGTTCTCGTTCGGGGACCGCACGACCTACCAGGTCCATCCCGGCAACAGCCGCGAGGCAATCCTCGAATCGCAGATGGACGCTGACGAAGGTGCAGACATCCTGATGGTGAAACCGGCAGGGTTCTACCTCGATATCCTTGCGGAGATCGGGAGTATCGGCCTGCCGGTTGCGGCATACCAGGTAAGCGGGGAATATTCGATGATAAAAGCCGCAGCAGCGAATGGCTGGCTTGGGGAGAAGGAGACGGTCATGGAGAGCCTGACCTGCATGAAACGGGCAGGCGCCGACCTGATCATAACCTATTTTGCGGCAGATGTTGCCGGGTGGCTGGATGAAAAACAGTAAGAGCAGCACGGAAAGGATTCAATCAAGCAGCGAGCTCTTCGATCTGGCAAAGACCCTGATGCCCGGAGGTGTCAGCAGCCCGGTCCGGGCGATAAAGCCATACCCTTTTTACACGGAACGGGCAGAGGGCTCGCACCTGGAAACCGTTGATGGCAGAGACTTACTCGACTGCTGCATGGCCTACGGGCCGCTGATCCTCGGGCATGCGCACCCGGCAATCAGGAAGGCGATCGGAGAGCAGCTGGAACGCGGCTGGCTCTATGGGACGCCAACGCCGCTCGAACCGGCATTCGCGAAGATGATCACCGGAGACCACCCGGGCATGGGAATGGTCCGGTTCGTCTCGAGCGGATCTGAGGCAACGATGGCGGCGATCCGGCTTGCCCGCGGGTTTACCGGCAAAAAGGATATCATCAAGATCGAGGGCGGCTTCCACGGCGCCCACGATGCGGTGCTTGTCCAGGCCGGCTCCGGGGCGACCACGACGGGCGTGCCGGACTCCGCTGGTGTGCTTGCCGGTCTTGTAGCCCACACGCGGCAGGTACCCTACAATGATCCCGAAGCACTCGAATCCCTGCTCTCAGCCAATGACGATATCGCGGCCCTGATCATCGAACCGGTGCTCGGCAACATCGGGCTGGTCCTGCCGCAGGAGAATTACCTCCGTCAGATCCGCTCGGTTACAAAAGCCCATGACGTGCTCCTGATCTTTGACGAGGTTATCACCGGGTACCGCCTCGGTATAGGTGGGGCGCAGGTGAAGTACGGGGTGAAGCCCGACCTTACCACGCTCGGCAAGATCATCGGCGGCGGCCTGCCCATCGGGGTCTTTGGCGGAAGGCATGAGATCATGGAGATGGTATCGCCGCAGGGCCCGGTCTACCAGGCCGGGACATTCTCCGGTAACCCGCTCTCGCTTGCGGCCGGCATGGCCACGCTTGAATGGCTCCACGGCCACCGGGATCTCTACCGCGGGCTTGACGAGAAGTCGCGGGCACTTGAAGAGTCGCTGGGCAGGAACGAGGAGGGATCCTTTGTCCGGCTCGGCTCGATGTTCAAGTACTTCTTCCGCAGCCTGCCTCCTCAGAACTACCGCGAGGTGAAGGAATGCGATACGGCAGCCTTCGGCAGATTCCGGGAGCGGATGATGGAGGCAGGTATATTTATCCCCCCGTCGCAGTTTGAGACCAATTTCCTCTCCACAGCGCATAGCGACAAAGACCTTTCCATACTCATACAGGCGTACCTGAAATGTCGATAAGAATCGGAACCCGGGGCAGCAAGCTCGCACTCCTCCAGACCGGTACGGTAGCAAAGAAGCTCTCCGATCTGGGTATCGAGACCGAACAGGTGATCATCCACACGGCCGGCGACACCACGACGCAGGTCCCTCTCCACGAGATCGGCGGGCAGGGGGTCTTTGTCCGGGCACTTGATGATGCGATCCTTGCAGGAGAGATTGACTGTGCAGTACACAGCATGAAGGATATCCCGGTATATCGCCCGAGCGGACTTATCACGGCAGCGATACTGAAAAGGGATTCAGCTGCCGACTTCATTGCCTACCGGGGCTCGCTTGGCGCCGTGAAGATCCTCGGTACATCGAGTACCCGAAGGCGTGCCCAGATCCTCCGCCATGACCCGTCTGTCACGGTAAAAGACCTCCGCGGCAACGTGGATACGCGGATCCGGAAAATGAGCGGCGGTGAGTATGACGCGATCATCCTTGCCGAGGCCGGCCTCGCCCGGATGGGCATCCGCATCCAGGGGGAGCGGCTCCCGCCGGAAAAGTTCGTCCCCTCGCCCAACCAGGGCACGGTCGCGGTGGTCTGCCGGGCCGACCCGTCGCTCCGGGAAGTGCTCTCGGCCCTTGACCACCCCCAGACCCGCACCGATGTGATGATCGAGCGGGCGGTCATGGAACAGCTCGGCGGGGGATGTTATACCCCCCTTGGCATCTACTGCCGGGCCGGCCACCTGATCGCCGAAGTGCTCTCGCTTGACGGTACCCGGGCCGAACGGATCGAGATGGATGTGAAGACCATCGAAGAGGCCCGGACGCAGGGCCAGCAGCTCCGGGCCCGGACGCAGGGTCTGATCGATGAGGCCTACAAACAGCTGGGGATTGCCGGTGACCCGGTATGAAGGGGAAAGTGTTTCTCGTAGGGTCCGGGCCGGGTGGAACAGCATTCTTAACGCAGCGCGGCCGGGCTGTTATCGACAGGGCGGACGTCGTACTCTTCGACCAGCTGCCGGGTGAAGAGATCCTTGCAACGCTCCCGGCCCATGCCGAGAAGATCGACTGCGGGAAATACGGCGGAAAGCATACGCTTCAGCAGGACGAGATCGAAGCCCTGATGGTGGACCGGGCAAAGAAGGGGATGGTCGTGGTCCGGCTCAAGGGCGGCGATCCCTTCCTGTTCGGGAGGGGTGGCGAGGAACTGGAGACTGCCAGGACTGCGGGGATTCCTGTCGAGATGGTGCCTGGGATCTCCAGTGCACTTGCAGTCCCGGCATCCGTCGGCATCCCGCTCACCCACCGGAAGTACGCATCGCAGGTGACCGTCCTGACCGGCAACGAGGACCCGACAAAACCCGGACCTGCTCTTGACTGGGAACTGCTGGCAAAAAGCCGGGGCACCATCATCATCCTTATGGGCGTATCAAACCTTGTAAAAATTGTGGGTGCACTCATGAAAAACGGCAAGCCGAACGGGACACCGGTCGCCATCATCGAGCGGGGCCTGCGGATCGACCGTCGGGTGACTATAGGCACGCTTGCGACCATCGCCACTATGGCAGAAAAATCGGGCGTGAAACCCCCCGCGGTCATCGTCATTGGTGACGTGGTGAAACTGTATGACCCAAAAAATCCTGATCTTATACCGGTTGAAGAGGCTGAAGAATGATTGAACTGGTCAATAAATTCGAAAAGTGCGTGTATGCAGTACTTATCGGACTGCTCATACTGGTGCTGGTCGGGTCACTGATCGATCTTGTCTGGCTCCTGTACGATTCACTGTTCATAACCACTCCGGCCCTGATAGAAAGCCGGGAACTCATTGCAGTTCTTGGAGCCTTCCTGCTCGTCCTGATCGGCGTTGAACTGCTGGATACCATCAAGGCATATTTCCATGAAAACGCAATTCATGTCGAGATAGTGATGCTCCTTGCGATCATTGCGGTTGCCCGGAAGGTTATCCTGCTGGACCCGGCCAATATGACCAGCTCCGAGTTCGGGTTCGAACTGATGGGGATCGGCGTCATCGTTGTCGGGCTTTCCGCCGGGTATTACCTGATCAAAAAGGCCGGCATCACGATCACGTCAGACCTCCATATACAGGAGAAGAACGAGTAATTTTTTTACCGGGCAGTACAGCTCGCGTACCGGGTTATTCCCCGGTCTCCATCCTTTTTTGGATCCCCTGCGCTGCAAGGTACCCGGTCGAGAACGCGGCCTGCAGATTGTAACCGCCGGTATCTCCGTCGACATCCAGCACCTCGCCCGCAAAAAAAAGGCCGGGTACGATCTTTGATTCCATGGTTTTAGCATTCACGCCCTCCAGCGCCACACCGCCCCGCGTCACCATCGCAATCTTGTAATCTCCCAGTGCAGTGACGGTCAGCGGGAACCCGGTGCAGTTCGTGACCAGCGCTGCACGCTGGGCCGCAGAGAAGTGAGCGCACTTCAGATCGTCCGGGATTCCGGAGATTTTTAAAAGTCTCCTGTTCAGCCGCTCCGGGATTGGGTACTTCGCGAGGATTGTCCCTACCTGCCAGCCGGGATTTTCCGCTGCCCGCTTCGCGAGATCCGCGGCGAACTCCTCGCGCCGCATCGCGCCGGCAAACGAGAGCCGGATCACATCACCGGGCCGTATCCCCCGCGATGCATCGAGGATGCCCGGGCCGGAGAGCCCCAGGTGAGTGAAGAGGACATCGCCGGTATGATCCGCTCTTTTTTTCCCTTCCCGCCAGACCGAGAACCGCATCTGCTCAAACGAGATGCCCATAAGGGAGGCAAACGGGAACGGGCGGACCAGCAGCGGGGTGAGTGCCGGCCCGGTCTCCGTGAGCGGCTGGCCAAGTGCTGCGGCAAGGCGGTAACCGTCACCAGTCGTTCCGCACTGCGGGTACGAGGCCCCGCCTGTGGTAATCACTACGGTTCTTGCAGGATAGGCAGCTGTGCCGGTCACCACGTCAAATGATCCCCCGACAAGGGAAATACCCGTCACCGGCTCGCTGCACCGGATCATTACGCCCCGTTTCCCGCACTCGGCAAGCAGGGCCGCCAGCACATCCGCGGATTGCCGAGTCCGGGGAAACATCTTCCCGTTCTCTTCGGTCTCTATGGGAAGGCCGCGGGTACTGAAAAAATCTGCAAGGCCCCGGTTCGTGAAAAACATCAGTGCCGGTTTTAAGAATTTACCGTGATCGCCATAGTGGGTGACGAACTCCCTGATCTCCCCGTCATGAGTAAGATTGCACTGCCCCAAACCCGCCAGCAGGAGCTTGGCACCGGGAGCCGGATTCTTCTCAAGGACAAGGACACGNNATGAGAGAACGGGAGTGCAATATTCTTAATCCTGATCAGCACCAACCCCGTACATCCATGGTTGATCAACGCGAAAAGAGGATCATTCTTCTCGTCGCATCGCTGTCCTCCTTCCTCGTCCCTTTCACGGCATCGTCCATAACGGTCGCCCTCCCCGCAATGGCTGCGCAGTTCGATGCAGACGCGGTAACGCTCGGCTGGATCACGTCCGCCTATATCATTGCCGCAGCAGTCTTTATCGTTCCGTTTGGCCGGTACGCCGATATCATCGGGCGGAAGAAGATCTTCCTGCTCGGCGTCCTCATCTTCACCATCGCCTCGCTTGCCTGTGCCTTCGCACCGTCCGAAGAGGTCCTGGTCGGGTTCCGGTTCCTGCAGGGCATCGGTGGCGCGATGCTCTTTGCCACCTCCGTTGCGATTGTCACGCAGGTTTATGGTCCGGGCGAACGGGGCTGGGCGCTCGGGATTAACATCGCAACGGTCTATGCCGGCCTCTCGATCGGCCCGTTCCTTGGGGGGATCCTCATCGATCACTTCGGCTGGCCATCGATCTTCCTTGTGAATGTCCCCCTGGGTCTTGTAACCCTTGCCCTTACCCTGTGGGGCGTGGAATACGAATGGGCCGATGCTGCCGGAGAACGGTTTGATCTTGGCGGGGCGGTTGTCTACGGGATCATGCTCTTTACCTTCATCTACGGGATGCTCCTCCTTCCCGATCCGGCCGGGCTCGCATGGATCGCTGCTGCTCTTGGTGCCGGTACCGTCTTTTACCGGTGGGAAAAACGCCGGGAAAGCCCGCTTATCGACTTTTCCGTTTTTATGAACAACCGGACCTTCGTCTTATCCAACATCGCCGCCATGATCAATTATGGTGCGACCTATGGTGTCGGCGTTCTCCTCTCCCTCTACCTCCAGTACATAGCGGGCTTCTCTGCGGAAACTGCCGGCCTCATCCTCGTTGCCCAGCCGGTCGTGCAGACCATCTTCTCGCCGGTTGCCGGCAGGCTCTCCGATCGCATCGAGCCCCGGGTCGTTGCAACAGCCGGCATGGCCCTTACCGCTCTGGGACTCTCCTTCTTTATTTTCCTCACGCCGGCCACACCGCTCTTTGTGATTGTTGCAAGCCTGATGGTGCTCGGTCTCGGGTATGGTCTCTTCTCATCGCCGAATACCAACGCCATCATGAGCTCGGCACATGCAAGGCATCTCGGCATTGCCTCCGGCATGGTCGCGACCATGCGGTCGCTCGGCCAGCTTCTCTCGATGGCGATCGCGATGTGCTGCTTTGCGATCTTTATCGGCCCGGTTACGATCACACCGGCAGTCTACCCGGCGCTCATGACCAGTGTGACCGTCGCGTTTGTAGTCTTCACGGTTTTATGCATTGCAGGGGTGGGAGCATCGTATGTCCGTGGGACGATCCACAAAGCATGAAGAGGAGAAGTCCGGTCGTGCGGGTACTGTGGATAGGTTAAAATTTGCTCTGGAGAAATCATTTAGGATACCCGGACGCT
Organism: Methanoregula sp.; assembly: GCA_003157895.1. Taxonomy (GTDB): domain Archaea; phylum Halobacteriota; class Methanomicrobia; order Methanomicrobiales; family Methanospirillaceae; genus Methanoregula. The sequence goes on from PMKW01000117.1 coordinate 8,858, forward strand.
CTTTTGGGCTTTGCCCCCGCCGCTGAGACATCCCCTGTTGCGATGACGCGTATTTCCTGAAACCTACTCCGGGTCATTGCAGTGCGTTCCGTCCCCGAACGGGAGACTCATGAGCACAAGAGGGGGGGATTATTTCACAAAAAAATGTTTTCTCTAGAACAAAAAAACCCAAATGATTACTGCGCCGGATAACCCCGGCCCCGTTTCTTCAGCGCCTCGGTATAATGGTGGCGGAGCTCGGCCGTCTCCTCGGGAGTGAAATCCTTCTTCTTGTTCGCGTGCAGGTGCTTTTCCATCTGCTTAACGATATGCTCGGCCTCATGGTAGTCCTCGACATCAAGGTACGCCGGAGCCTTGGCAACCTCATGGGCATGACCGCACTGCGGGCAGAGCTTCCACTTCTGGAAGCGGTCCACGTACGTGAACGTGCTGCACGAGGGGCATCGGATGATGAGGTACATACTATTGAGGTCATCGGAGTTATCCTTATATATAAATATCGTCGTTTCGCAGAATTTCCGGCCGACGGGGGTGACTGGTTCTGGATTTGTTTCATGGAGAGATTCTCAATAGATTCCGGGAACCCCCGATACTCAACAGTCGTGTTCCTGATGGGGCTCGATAAGTCGAAGAACGCCGATGCGCTCTTTTCCTGTTTCGGGTCTGACGATCCTCAACAAATAGAAACCCCTTTATCGGAACGTTGTCCCATAGAGATGTTATGGAAGATATTCAGGTTATGGGCGTGCGGGGCCTCCCCCTCATCCATGCGGGAGACGATATCGCTGCACTGGTGTGCGGGAAAGTGAAGTTCGAGGATGGCGACATCCTCTCCATCGCCTCGACCATCTATTCAAAAGCGAAAGGTTATACCAAAAAACTTGCGGACATCACGGCATCCGAACGTGCTGTCAGGCTGGGGAAACTAAACGGAGAGGACCCCCGCTTCGTGCAGGCCGTGCTCGACGCCTCCAAAGATATTATTATGGAACACCCGTTCATCCTCTCAGAGATGGCTTATGGCCATATCGGGGTCCGGGCCGGTGTGGACCAGTCCAATATCGAGGACGGCATGGTGATCTTCCTGCCACCGGATCCGATGAAGGCTGCTGAAGGACTTAAAGACGAGATCAAAAAGATCGCGAAGAAGAACGTCGGCGTCATCATTACCGATACCTGCGGCCGGTCATTCCGGCGCGGCCAGACCGGCAATGCTATCGGCTGGAGCGGGTTTACGGCTATCCGGGACTTCCGGGGCGACATTGACCTGTTCGGGCATGTCCTGAAGATCACCGAGGAAGCGGTCGTGGACGAGATTGCCGGGTTTGCAAACTTCGTGATGGGCGAGAGCAACAACGGCGTCCCTGCCGTCGTTTTCCGGAACTGCGGACGGTGGACCGGCCACGACAACCTCTATTTCACAAATGACGAGGATATCACGAAACGGGTGCTGAAAAAAGAGGGGTCAAAGGCTGGTTTCAGCCGGTGATAACGATATCCAGGATGTAAATGACGATGCCTATTGCTGCGGCCACGACCATGACCGTTATGGGGCTGATATGAACGGCCCTGCGGTCCTCGCTCTCGTAATAATTGACGAGACCCGCTGATGAGAGTAACCTTCCACCTTGCTTCTTTGCCATGCAAATATATTTGGTTTCCCGTTATATAAAGGAGATAGCGCCGTATGAAAAAGTCCCTGCAACAGGTCTCTGGTTATGCTCTCCTGGGTGACGAGCTCGCGCTTTCCCCGGTCGATATCTTCATCGAAAACGGGGTCATTACAACTATCGAAGATAACACCCGCGTGCCGGAGGTCTGGATCTGCCCGGCCCTCTTCAATGCCCACACCCACCTTGGCGATACAATCGCGATGGACTGCGGGACAACGGGGAACCTTGAAGCGCTGGTCACCCCCCCCGACGGGCTGAAACACCGGCTGCTGAGGGCCGCATCCCGTCAGGACCTGGTCAGCGGCATGCGGGCGGGTATGAAGGGAATGATCGATTCGGGAACCGCTGGATGTGCGGATTTCCGTGAAGGGGGCGTTGAGGGCGTCCTCGCCCTCCGGGAAGCTGCTGCCGGGTTGTCCTTTTTCCCGTTCGTTTTCGGTCGTGAAGGCGGCGAGACTATTGCCGGCGGCCTTGGGATCAGCAGTACCCGCGATGTACCGGACGCGGAGCGGCTGGTTGAGGACGCGAAACGTGCTGGTAAAAAGATCGCGTTCCATGCCGGCGAGCGGGATGCAGGCGATGTCGATGCTGCGCTTGCATATGAGCCGGACCTCCTCATCCACATGACGCATGCGACAAAAAAGCAGATTCGCGAATGTGCCGAACAGTCGATCCCGGTTGCAGTCTGCCCGAGGTCCAACTGGACACTTGGCGTTACCTCTTCCCGTCGTCACCCCCCGCTCGGGGTCATGGAAGAGCTTGGCTGCACGGTCTGTCTCGGTACGGACAACGCGATGTTTGTTGCGCCGGACCTGTTCTCCGAGATGGCATTTGTCTCAATAATCTACCCAATAGGACCGGCAGACGTGCTCAGGGCGGCTGTCCGGGGATCAGATCTCTTCGGCCCGTCGTTTTTCATCCGGCAGGGATCACGGGCAAACCTGTTTGTCGTGGACCCGGCCCGTTCGGCCCTGCACTTCTCGCGCGATCCGCTCGCAACGCTGGTAAAACGGGCGAATTCGGTCGCAATCAGGACAAACGTTTTTAGTCTGTAAATCCAATAAAACAGGCATGTTTGTTTTGGGTGATGCCGGTGTTTACTAATATCCTTGTNNGAGACGGGACTGTTCTCTTCGTTACCTGCCGACAATACGGTGGAGATCATGTACCGCGTCCTGGAAAAGGAAGGAAATGGGGTCCTTGAACAGGCAAAAAAATATGCAGCCGACACAGGTGTCACCGCAATCACGCACATGAAACAGGGACATGCCGGGAGCGAAATTGTCACCCTTGCCGAGAAAGAAAAAACCGACCTTATCATGATAGGTTCCCATGGAAAGAGCCGGGCCGACCGTATCCTCATCGGGAGTGTCAGCATCTATGTCGTCACCCACAGCAAAGTTACAACCATGGTGGTGAGATCATAACAGAAATGGTTGTCAGAGATTACATGACTTCTGACGTCGTCCATGTCGAGATCCCCGGGAACCGCGACGATGTCCTGAAGATACTCAAACGAACGGGTATTTCCGGTGTCCCGGTCATAAAGCATAAGAAGATTGTCGGTATCATCACCCGGAAGGATCTGCTCCGCAAGCCTGAAGAGACCCAGCTTGGCCTCCTCATGACCGCCAAACCCTTCACGATCGCACCTGATGCAAACGTCGACGAGGCAGCCCGTATCCTGGTCACGAAGAAGATCCGCCGCCTGCCGGTCGTGGAAGACGGGCACCTGCTCGGCCTGATCTCAGTTGCTGACCTGGTCCACGCCATCGCCCAGAAGAAGATCAAGGACGAGATCAAGGATACGTATACGAGCCAGACCTTTGCCCTCTGGGAAGAGACCCCGCTGCCGGTTGTCGGCAGGGTCATGGAGATCTCCGGTGTCGACGCAATCCCGATCCTTGATGCCGAGAACCGGCTTCAGGGGATCATTTCTGAAAGGGACCTGATACGGAATTCCAGTATCGAGGACAGCGTCGGGGTTTCCGACTTCTCGAATGGAACGGACGATGACGAGTGGACCTGGGAGAGTATCCGGGACAACCATACCATCAGTTTCGGGATCTCCAAGGTCCAGCTCCCGAACCGGCCGGTCAAGCTCGCCATGGTCAGGAACGTGGTCGCCGTCCCGGCAAATGCCGAAGTCAGCGAATGTGCGCTCAAGATGCGCAGAGCCCGTGTCGACCAGATGCCGGTCATCAATGGCGACAAGCGCCTTGTTGCCATGCTCTATGACCGCGAGCTCATACGGGCCCTCTGCCGGGAAGAGGCAGAATAAAAACCTTTAAATTTCCTGATATCACCTAATACCTTAACGCGCTTTTAGAAAAATTTAAGCGTCCATTTGTTTTTGGGAGTCACTATGGCTGAACAGTTACAGGAGTCCATGAAGGGAACAACCACGATCGGCATTGTTTTTGCCGGCGGAGTGATCCTCGCCACCGAGAAGCGGGCGACCATGGGCAACATGATTGCAAGCAAGAGAGCAAAAAAGGTCTACCAGGTAGCAGAACGGATTGGTATGACCACTGCCGGCGGCGTCGGAGACGCCCAGCAGCTTGCACGCATCCTGACCGTTGAGTGCAACCTGTACCAGATCCGCAGGTCGCGGGCTATAACGGTCGGTGCTGCGGCAACGCTGCTCTCGAACTACTTAAACCAGAACCGGTATTTCCCGTACTATGTCCAGCTGCTTGTCGGCGGTGTGGACGAGCACGGGCCGAGCGTTTATTCCGTCGATGCAATGGGTGGTGCGACAAAAGAGGAGGATATCGTATCTACCGGCTCCGGTTCCCCTATGGCGTATGGTGTGCTCGAGGACCGGTTCCATGCAGACATGACAGAAGACGAAGCGATCGACATCGCGGTCCGTTCACTGAAATCCGCCATGAAACGTGATTCAGCTTCCGGTGAAGGAATTCAGGTTGTTGTGATCACGAAGGACAGGTACGAGGTGTTAGGCGCAGACGCTCTCACGAAGTATCTTGCCAAGACCAGTGCATAACTTTTTTAGGACGACTTTTTTATGCTGATTGAAGAACGGCTCAAAGAGCTCAAAGACAAGATTAACGAGAAAGTGCCCCAGGGCATCACGGTGACACAGGTCGAGTTTGAAGGACCCGAACTGGTCATTTACACTGAAGACCCGAAACGGTTTGCCGATGAGGCAGACTTAATCAAGATCCTTGCCCGCGACCTTCGCAAGAGGATTGTGGTGCGGCCAACCGTTCTCGAAGATCCCGAGAAGGCGTACAATGAGATCAAGGCCGTGGTCCCGGAGACTGCCGGTATCACGGACATCTTTTTTGATGCAGATACCGGTGAAGTGCTGATCGAGGCAGAAAAGCCCGGCGTGGTGATCGGCAAGAACGGGACAACGCTGCGGGACATCACCCGCCATATCGGGTGGACCCCCAAGGTCGTGAGAACCCCCCCGATCGAGAGTTCCACGGTCAAGCAGATCCGCCAGTACCTCCGTTCCGTGAACGAGGATCGCAAACAGTTCCTCAGGACCATCGGGCGGAGGATCCACCGGGATATTCCCGGTAAAGAGGAGATGGGCAAGGATGCCACGAAAAAAGACCAGTGGATCCGGGTCACCATGCTCGGCTGCTGCCGGGAGGTCGGCCGTGCCGCGTTCCTCCTGACCACCCCCAACAGCCGTATCCTGATCGACTGCGGGGAAAAACCGGACAATTCCAGCAGCCCGCCCTACCTGTATGTGCCGGAGATCAACCCGCTTGCCCAGCTGGATGCAGTCGTCCTCACGCATGCACATCTTGATCACTGTGCGCTGGTTCCCCTGCTGTATAAGTACGGCTATGAAGGCCCGGTCTACTCAACGCCCCCTACACGGGACCTCTCGGCCATGCTCCAGCTCGATTACCTTGACGTGATCAACAAGGAAGACCGGAAAGTCCCCTACTCCTCGGCNNGACATCAAGCTGACCTTCCATAATGCCGGCCACATCCTCGGCTCTGCCATCGCCCACTTCCATGTCGGCGACGGGATGTACAATATTGCGTTTACCGGCGATTTCAATTACGCGAAGAGCCGGCTCTTCAACCCTGCCATCAACCAGTTCCCCCGGCTCGAAACACTTTTCATGGAGAGCACGTACGGCGGCAGCAACGATTTCCAGCAGCCGCGCTCGGAAGCGGAAGGGCTTCTCTACGAGACAATCAACAAGGTCCTTCAGCGGGGCGGGAAAGTCATCATCCCGGCGTTCGCCGTTGGCCGTTCGCAGGAAGTCATGCTTGCCCTTGAAGAAGGCATGCGCCTGGACAAGATCCCGAAAGTCAAGATCTACCTTGACGGCATGATCCGCGAAGCGACCGCTATCCATACCACTTACCCGGAGTACCTGAACACGGAGCTCCGGAACCAGATCTTCCGGGAAGGCATGAACCCGTTCCTTGCCGAATGTTTCCAGCAGGTGGACAGCCAGGATCTCCGCGAGAAAGTGATAGCCGGTGACCCCAGTGTCATCATCACCACCAGCGGCATGCTGAACGGCGGGCCGGTCATGGAATACCTCCTGAACCTGGCACAGGACGAGAAGAATGCCCTGGTCTTTGTCGGGTACCAGGCTGAAGGAACGTACGGCCGGCGCATCCAGAAAGGCTGGCGCGAAGTCCCGATGGGACGCAAGGGAACTATTACCATCAACCTCGAGATCATCACGGTCGACGGGTTCTCGGGTCACTCCGACCGTAGGCAGCTGATGAATTACATCGGCCAGATCCAGCCGCGTCCCGAGAAGATCTTCTGCATTCACGGGGATGAGAACAACACGATCGACCTCGCGAGCTCCATCTACAAGCGCTACCACATCGAGACGCATTCGCCCATGAACCTCGAGACCTACCGTATGCTCTGACGCGGTGGTCTTGATGAGGAATGCATTCACCCTTTTTTCCGGTAGTTTTTTTGTAATGGCGCTCAGTAACGCCATCGTCCCGGTCCTGCCGGTTTATACAGGAAGTTCCTCACTGCAGGGCGCAATCTATGCAGCTTATTTCCTTGGAGCGTTCCTCAGCACGCTTCCGGCTGGGATGCTCTCCGACCATTTCGGGCGCATCCCCCTGATCCGGTCGGGACTTGTCATTACGGTTACCAGTGGCATTCTCCTTTCCCTATTGTCGGCGCCATACCTGGTACTTGCTGCCCGGTTAATCGAAGGGATCGGCGCCGGATGTTTCATTGCTGCAGCCATGTCATACGTAAATTCCCGCATGGACCACGTGAAGATGAGTGGTTATTATATGGCATTTTTAAATGCCGGCCTTGTGACGGGACTCATCATTGCCGGCTGGCTGGCATCGCATACCGGGAATTCAATGACCGGCATCCTGCTCTTTGCGGGATTCACCCTTATCCCTGCCGGCACCAGCTTTTTCATGCGGGATACCGGAGAGCAGTCAGCCCCGTTCAACCCTGCGGTCTTCACATCCTTTGTGTGGAATTTCCGCTGGCTCTGGTTCTCCTCGGTGGTCCTGGTTGGGATAACCGGTGTCGTCAGCTCGCTCTACCCGCAGTTTTCCGGGGCTTCCCCCGAGAGTCTCGGCTACTGGATCGCCGGCATGAGTGTTGCAACGATCATTGCCGTGCTGGCAGCGTCCCGGGTATCGCTGCCCCCGCTCCCTGCCATCCGCTGGTCGGCAGTCCTGATGGCAGCGGGTATCATCTTCTCGTTTTTCTCCCCGTGGGGATTTGCCGTGCTCGGGTTCATGGCCGGTATCGTGATGATCGCGCAGATGGCAATCTTGGCCGGTGTTCGGGAGCACCAGGGTGTTATGATGGGCCTCTTCTCCACCACGAGCTACCTCGGAATGACCATACTCCCGTTCCTAGCAGGACTCATCACCGATATGACCGGTTTTTTTTCAGCATTTTGTATCTCGGTGTTCTTTGCCCTCCTGGTTGCAGTCACCATCAGCCGCAATCCGGTTCCGGACAGGGTACCATAATGCCCGGAATTCAAAAAAACAATACATTCATCTGCGATTAAAGGAAATTTCGTCATGAGATTATGAGATATACGATCCTGATCCTGATTCTTCTCTTCTCGCTTCTGGTCGTCCCGGCTGTCCTTGCAGAAGACGCTCTGGAATGGTACACCTATGGACAAAATGCCCTGATCGCGGGAGACTATTCCACGGCAGTTACCGACTATAACAATGCACTGGGTGTTGACAGTACCTATGCACCGGCCTATGCCGGCAGGGCCGCGGCGCTCAATATGCTGGGAGACTATACGGACGCGATAGCATCTGCCGATTCATGCCTTGCCATCAAATCCATGGACCCGGTTGCGCTGAATGCCCGTGCCCTCGGCCTTTTTAAACTCGGGCGGTATGAGGAGGCCACAGCCGCATATGACAAGTTCTTCCTTGTGGATCTGACCAGCAAGGAGGCGTACTGCAACCAGGCATACGCGTATATGAAGCTCAACGAGACCGATACTGCCATTACCGTATACAACCGCTGCACGACCCTCGACCCCACAAATTTCGAGAACTGGAATAATCTGGGTCTTGCCCTGATGCAGGTCAAAAAATACAATGAGGCGCTGTCGGCATTCGGCAGTGCCACGGGGCTCACCGTAAAAAATGCCACGGTCTGGAACAACAAGGGGCTCGCGCTGATGGCGCTTGGAAGTCCCACAGATGCTCTCCAGTGCTTCAACAAAGCGCTGGGCATCGACCCGGACTATACTGAAGCACAGAATAACAAAGAGAACGCGATGGGTAAGCAGCAGTCGTTCAACATCTCCGGTACCATTACACCGACCGTAACCATCAGCCGCATCGGAACGCTCTTTACCATCGTAACGCCAACGGGCCAGGTAACGGAAGGTATCACACAAGCGCCGGAGACCGGGGGTAATGTGACTCCTGCGACAACCGTGCCGGTTCCAAAGAAGACAACCTATTCGCCGGTCTCGCCGCTGACGGTCCTGAGCGCACTGGCCGTTGCCGCAGGTATTGTCGCCGTGATGAGAAGAGGGAGAAGATAATTTTTGGTGGGGGGTTCCCGATTCCCCAAAAAAACTATGGGGAATTTGTTTTTCGTTCCGGAAAGAAACTGATTTTTAACCCATTTTTCATGAAAGTTTTCCGCTCATCCCCGCATACCTCTCCATAATCCCGCGGTATACGAGCGCCGCCTTCTCCAGCGAATCGATAGTAACCCGTTCGTTCACCGCATGCAGACTCGCAATCTCCCCGGGCCCGTACTGGATAACGTTAAATCCGCGGAGCCTGAGATGACGGGCATCGCTTGCAGCCCACTGGACTATGGGAAAGACCGGGCCGCCACAAATCCGCTCTACCTCGTTACAGGTAATAACGACCAGGGGATGTGACGGGTCCGTAATGGAGGGATTGTGGGTTTCCTGCAAGACAATCCTCCCGTTCCGGGCATGGGATGAAATGCCGGAAATGAGTGCGGGAACAAAACATCCCCACGGGATCCGGAACTCAAGCTCAAGGGTACAGTGCTGTGCCACGACATTTGATTTCTCTCCGCCGGTAATAATTCCCGGGTTGAAGGTCAGTTTTTTCAAGACATTGCTGACGTCCTTTATTCTGAATTCCTCTCCCAGCACAGCGGCGGAACGGCTCATGATCTCTTTTAAGTGTTCATCGACCGGGTACTCCCGGTCATGCAGGTCTTTGACGTACTCGAGGAGTTCCATCGCCTCCATGATGGCACTCACCCCGACAGCCGGGTAGAGCGAGCCATGAGCAGGCGTACCGGAGAACTCCAGTTCCACCCGGCAGAGCCCTTTCTGCCCGATAGTGGGGTGCCGGGCAGGGGTAGGTTCGGCAATCAGGCAGTCGCCGGGGCTCAGTGCATGGTCCGCCAGCAGGCGGAGAATGCCGTTCTCCCCGCCGGTCTCCTCATCACAGACAAACGCCAGCATTGCCGGGATCGTCCCGTCACGGTCCACCAGGGCTTCGCAGGCAGCAAGGATCGCGGCGCACCCCCCCTTCATGTCTGTTGAACCGCGGCCATGGACGTACCGGTCATCGGTTGTGCCGGAGAACGGCGGGTAGATCCACCCGGTATCAAGGGCCGGCACCACATCCACATGCCCGCAGAGAAGGAATCCAGTACCGGTCCTGTCCGTCACAAGATTGCTCATGCCGCTGTTATTTCCGGAAACGGCAGACCGTATGCCCAGCCGTTC
>PMKW01000117.1:18761-25880 GCA_003157895.1 Methanoregula sp.
GACGCATCGTCATACAGGCTCTTTAAGAATTCCGGCTCGAAGAATTCATCGATAACCGCATAAAAGAAGTCTGCGGAAAGGGGCTGTCTGCTGTCGGGATCGAGCACAATCCGGAAGCTCCGGTAACCTGCCGGGTCCCCGGTATCGTAAATCATCTGCCAGAGGGAGGGCAGTTTCGCAAACTTTTCGGGCCTGTTCTCCTTAAGCCAGTTAATGAAGCCGGGAAACTTTGCCCGGTCTCCTTTCTTTTCCTCGTCAACACGCCAGCGCAGGTATTCGGCGCCCATGATATTCTTGGGCGACTCGTAATTGTAGGTATAGAGGCTGGCAGTATAATCGATATGGGCGAGCGAGTCGATGAAGTAGAAATAGAGCACCTTGTGAAAACTCCCGGTATCCTGGAGCATCAGCGATTTTTCATACAGGTGCTGGAGAACCGGAATGAACTCGTTATCATCCTGCATATCCCTTTAGTTCGCGACGGCATCGTAAATATATTACCGTAGCCCGGGCGGGTTTTGGCCGGATACGTTCCCGATCAGGAATACGGGGGTCTCACGTGTAAAACGGCTCTCGCCGGCGGACCGCCTCGATAAAAAGATCTTCGAGTTCTTTTCCGGATTTTCCGCGGATATCGACATGGTTATCCGTCCGGAGCAGGCAGGGCTTGAGTTTGCCATCCGAAGTGAGCCGGAGACGGTTGCAGAACGCACAGAACTCGGTGTTGTGGAGAGGCCGGACCACTTCCACTTCAGCCCCGTCAAGACAATACTTTTTCCGGTGGTGCATACGGCGGGTGATGATCTGTTTTGACCGGGATGCAAGGGAAGTCTCAAGACCGTTCAGATCCCCGTGGTGATCGCAGTCATTGAAATTCATCAGCTCGATAAGCTGGAGCACAAGGTCACGGTTGCCGCGGACATACTTCAGAAAATCATCGACTTCATGGTCGTTGATCCCCTTGAGCACCACCATGTTCAGCTTGACCGGCGTCAGACCGGTAGCAAGGGCCGCATCAATCCCTTCCAGCACATCGGAAAGCCGGTCCGTGCCGGCGATCTTCCTGTATGTTGCAGGATCAAGGCTGTCAATACTCACATTCACCCTCCGGAGGCCGGCCTGTTTGAGATCTGCAGCAAGCCCGGCAAGGAGCGTCCCGTTGGTGGTGAGGGACGATTCCATGCCGGCAGGGACCGATTTCACAATCTCGATGAGATCCGGCCGGAGCAATGGTTCGCCGCCGGTAAATTTTACGCTCCGTATTCCAAAGCCGGCAGCAACGCGGAGAACCTCGGCAATCTCCGCAGCCGAAAGAGGTCCTTCCGATGCATTTTCCCCTTCCCGGTGGCAGTAGATACAGGAAAGGTTACATTTCGGGGTGAGGCTGAGCCGCAGGTTACTGATGGGCCGGCTGAAGGAGTCCCTGAGCGTCATGCTTATTCTGGTGTGCCGATAAAGTTCTTCGCAACGATATACAGTTCCGTGCTGCCCTTACGGGTGGACTTGGTGTTGCATGTCCTGACAGAATAAAAAAACTTCCTGCAATCAGCATAGAGCTCGGGAAAATCAGTTCCCTGGAATGATTTGATCGCAAAATTCCCGCCCTGTTTCAGGACTTTACAGGCAAAAGCAAGGGCCTGTTCGTTCAGCTCGATGATCCGGGCCTGGTCATAACTTTTATGACCGGAGAGTTTTGGGGCGGCATCGCACAGGACAATGTTCACGAGAGGAAGCTTTTCCTTTACGAGCGCAATCACTGCCGGATCGCTGATGTCCCCCTCGATGGTCTCGACACCGGCGAGCTCGGCGATGGGGTTGAGATCGATTCCCAGCACGCGGGCAGTGGTGAGGTTCCGCTCCACCTGGAGCCAGCTCCCCGGGGCTGCCCCGAGGTCGACAATATTGTCCGTGGGCCGGATGATGGAAAATTTTTTCTGGATCTCCATGAGTTTGTATGCAGCACGCGAACGGTATCCCTCGTGCTTTGCCCGCAGGTACGCTTTGTCATATCCCCATTGTGACCCCATTTTTCTTTTCGTTCTCCGGAAATGTCCTTTGAGTTAAACCCAAAACACTATAATTAAAGTATGACGATATACTGTATAAGACAGTTTGTTAAGGGGTAAGCGATGTTAAAGGCAACTATAGACGCAGACATATTCAGGGAAACAATCGATGCGATCTCGGCTCTCATCCCTGAGTGCCGGCTTCATACGGACGAGACGGGCATTTCCACGCGTGCAGTTGACACGGCAAACGTCGCAATGGTCGCACTCACCCTCAAAAAGGAAGCCTTCGACACATTCAAGGCAACCACGAGCCAGCTCGGCATTGACTTAATGAAGATGAAGAATATCTTCGGCATGGCCGGAAAGGGCGACCTTATCTGCATCGAGATGGCCGACAATGCCCAGAAGATGTCGGTTTCTGTACACGGGTACCACTATTCCATCACGCTCCTTGACACGAATACTATCAGGAAAGATCCCAACCCGCCCACCATCAACCTCCCGGGCAAGATCGTGATCAAGGGCGACGACCTGAACAATGCGATGAAAGCAGCTGCGGTGATCTCGGATAAGATCGCGCTTGGGATCAACCCGAAGGACCAGACATTCTATCTCGTTGCGGAAGGAGATACGGATCATATCCGGCGGGAATTTTCCAAGGACGAGCTGGTATCACTTACGCCGGTGGAAGCGCGCTCGCTCTTCTCTCTCGATTACCTAAAGGACATGGGCAGGGTCATGAGCAAGGCGGCCGAAGTCGAGATCTTCCTTGGGATCGATCACCCGGTACGGTTCTCGTTTGATATTGCCGGAGGGAACGGGCATGTCGAGTACCTCCTTGCACCGCGGATTGAGGCCGACTGATGGACTATTCTCCATCAGCAAAGGAACTTTCCCATTTTCCCTTTTTAAAAAAAGCACAGGACCATATCAAAAAATCGTTTCCTCCCGTTGACCAGTTATTGAAAGAGGAGAAGGGGACCTTTTTAACCGGCCTGGCGGTAAGAAGGATCAACCAGGCACTGGCGTCAAAAAAAAACATTTCAGCCTGTTTTCAGCACCGTGACGATGAAGAGATCGCAAGTTACGTTCTGGCAAGAATAATAGTATCCTGCGTGCAGGACAAGCAGCTCTATGACCGTCTCACCCGGTATGAGGCCGAGCGCGCTTATTATTTCCTCAACTCGGAAACCGGCTCGGAATCGGAAAAAGGCTGGAACGAGAATGCAGTTCTTGATGACGAACAGAACAGCCGGATTGCCACGTACATTGCAGCAGAATTCGCAATCGATCTCTCCAGGGACCGGATGCCGCTTGCCGATTATATCGAGATCGTGTCCGTACTGCACGAGGAACGGTTCAAGCTCGTAAACCGTCGTGTCCGTAAAGGGTATGTCGAGATAAAAAAAGAAGAACTGCTCGAACTGCTCCGCGAACGGATCCGTGTCATTCTCCGCCGGGACCTCCCCTACCATGTCCCAAAAGCAATCTGCGAGCAACTGGCACCCGTTGCCGAATCAATAAAAAAGGAATACCAGGAGAAGATGCTCCAGCAGTTCGGCTCTCTCGAGGAAAGTGCATTCCCGCCCTGTATGCAGGCCCTGATTACCGCCCTGACTTCCGGTGCCAACCTCACTCATGCCGGGCGGTTTGCCCTGACCACGTTTGTCCACACGGTCGGGATGGACGTTCCTGCTATCGCCCGGCTCTATGCCCGCTCCCCGGATTTCGACCCGGAAAAGACCATGTACCAGGTCGAGCATATCACCGGCCGCGGGGGGTCGGGGACTGAATATACAGCACCTGCCTGCGCTGCGATGCGCACGACCGGCCTCTGCGTCAACCCTGCCCCTCTCTGCGAGCGGGTGAGTCACCCGCTCAGTTACTATAAGGTCAAAAAAAGGGAAAATGCAGGAAAGGTCATAAAAAAAGCCAATACCCAAAAAATCCCGCCTACGTGATCTTCTCGTTCACGAGGTACCCGGCACCGGAAAGGAAGAGGATGAATACAATAATTGCGACAAGGTAGCCGGTTCCCGCAGTCATGACCAGGGGAAGCACCGCGAGGAGCGCAACCAGGATCAGGAAGGCTGTAAGACCGATGATCACATCAAGAAGTCGTTCGTCCATTGCCACAAATTTTCGCTTTCGGAAGATATAGGCTTATCCGATTTTTTTAAAAAAAAAGTTACATTAAACCCAGACTGCGAAGATCTGAAAGGATCTTGATAACCGCTTTCTTGGCATCTTCCGGTACTTTCCCTCCGGTGATAATGAGTTTGCCGGAGCCGAAGAGAAGCACCACAACTTTGGGATTGTCAAGGCGATAGACAAGACCGGGGAACTGCTCCGGTTCATACTCGATCTTATCGAGATTGAATCCCACCGCAATCTTGTTGAGGTTTATTGCTGTTCCAAGGTCTGCGGACGTAACGATATTCTGGATCTTAAAATCCAGTTTTTTCGGGATATCGATGCCCTGTTTACGCAGCAGTCCGCCCAGGATATTCAGTCCCTTGCCCACATTGTCAATGCTTTTGGCACCGGTTAATACCACCTTGCCGGACCCGAACACAAGAGCAGCAATCTTGGGGTCCTGCATGCGGAGCACAACACCGGGAAACCGTTTCTTGTTATATTCGGCATCCTTGATGTTTGACGCAAGGACCGGGAGATCCAGGTAATCGGTCACCTTTGCGGAGGCAACGATGTTTTCGATCTTGAGGGAGTCCTCTGGCCTGACCTTCATATTTATAAATGCCACAAAACAGTATTTAAAAAGTTGGGTTGGGTCTCTTGGCAACGGTCAGTCATCAAGAGTCGAGATGTCGCCGGGGTCCATGCCCATCTCTTTTGCTTTCAGCACCCGCCGCATGATCTTGCCGCTGCGGGTCTTTGGGAGGGTGGTGACAAACTCAATTTCCGATGGCATCGCGATCGGGCCGAGCGTGATCCGTACATGGTACAGGAGCTCGTTTTTCAAACGGTCGCTCGCGGTGAACCCAACGCGGAGGATGACGAATGCCTTGATGGTATTTCCTTTCACATCATCCGGCTTGCCGATGACCGCAGCTTCGGCAACAGCCTTGTGCGATACCAGTGCGCTCTCCACCTCGGCCGTCCCGATGTTGTGGCCGGCAACAACGATAAGATCGTCAGACCGGCCCAGCACCATGATGTAACCTTCCTTGTTTTTCACGGCAAGATCACCGACAGCGTACCAGCCCGGAATCGTGTTCCAGTATTTCCGGTACCGCTCGTCATCCTTGTAAACCGTGCGCAGCATCGATGGCCACGGTTCCCGGATTGCGAGGAAACCCCCGGTTCCGGGCGCAACGGATTTCCCGTTCTTGTCCACAACATCGGCAACAACGCCCGGGATACCCTTGCCAGCAAAACCCGGGTACATCCGCTCGCCGATCATGGTCGTAACCATATGCATACCGGTCTCGGTCTGCCACCAGGTATCGACAATCGGACACCGGTTCTTGCCGATCACGCGGTAATACCATTCAAAGGCTTCCGGGTTCAGCGGTTCGCCAACAGACCCGAGGATGCGGAGGGAACTGAGGTTACTCTTTGCAGGCCACTGTTCGCCAAGTTTCATGAACATCCGGATCGCAGTCGGGGCGGTATAGAGGATTGTAACCCCGAACTCTTCCACCATGCGCCAGTATATGCCAGGGTCCGGGTAATCCGGTGTTCCTTCGGTAAGGATGATCGTTGCGCCCATTGCGAGCGGTCCGTATACTACATAGGAATGCCCGGTAATCCAGCCGGGGTCTGCCGTGCACCAGTAGACATCATTTTCTTTGATATCGAACACGGTCTTGGTAGTATAATATGTTCCGACCATGTACCCGCCGCAGGTATGGACAATGCCTTTCGGGGCACCGGTAGAGCCGCTCGTATACAGGATAAAGAGCGGGTCTTCAGCATCCATGACCTCGGGTTCGCAATCCGGCTTCTCATCCCGGATCAGGTCATAGAAATCGATCTCCATCTCCTTGTGGATCTCGACCGGCTGATCGAGTTCCCGGCGGAGGACGACCACATGCTCCACGCTTGGGGCATTAATGATCGCTTCCTCGATAATATGCTTGAGCGGAATGGACTTGCCGCGCCGGAACGTAACATCGGCCGTAATCACGACCTTTGCCTCGGCACCGGTAATCCGGCTGTTGAGTGCTGCTGCGCCAAAACCGCCGAATACCACGCTGTGAACCGCCCCGATCCGGGCGCACGCAAGCATCGAGATGATCTGCTCCGGGACCATCGGCATGTAGATACAGACCCGGTCCCCCTTCCCAACACCCAGCTTTTTCAGGCCGTTGGCCACCCGCATCACTTCACGCAGGAGCTGGCGGTAGGTATAGATACGCTCGGTGTAACCCTCACCTTTCCAGATCAGAGCTACCTTATTCCGGCGGGCATTCTGCACATTGCGGTCAAGGCAGTTGTAGGTAATATTGGTCTTACCATTGACAAACCAGTGCGCGTAAGGGTAATTCCATTCCTTCACTTTTGTGTACGGCGAGAACCAGTGCAGTTCCCGGGCAATCCGGTCCCAGAACGCGTCAGGATCTTTTTGGAAATCGTCATACGCCTTCTGGTAGTCACCTATCCAGCTGGTCTGCCGGTAGGAAGGATCGGGCGTGTAATACTTCTCGGTAAGTTTGACGTCAAAGTTTTCTGCCATGTAAAACCCCGATTTAACACAATTAATAATGTGTAATGGAAATTAAGGGTTATGATTTCCCTTCAACACCGGGTACCCGGATAATGCAAAACCGGAAAAGGGATTGAAAACAACGGTGTAAAAAGAATATTATTAAAACGGCTGCTCAATCGTGCCTGCATATCCGGGATGAGGACCGCGCATTGATTTTTGTTTTAGAGGAAAGGAGGCAATTTTGATCGATGAAAAGGAACCGGACAAAGAATTGAAATGATTTTTTTGGCTCTGTAGAAACCCTCTTTTCAAGTAATGATCTCCCCCCTTGCACCAACCCCGCCCCCCATTGGGGGCGGGGGCGTATTGCGATGCCTCGGTATTACCTGAACGAGAAATTTCTCCACAACAGCACATACAGGTAATACGGCATAATCG
>PMKW01000006.1 GCA_003157895.1 Methanoregula sp.
TTCTCGTCAATGATCCGCTCGAGCATGAGGGTGATCTTGTTGGGCGGGTTTTCCGGAGAAATCCGCTTGAAAAACTGGGGTGCATACCGTGATAGTCGCAGGAGGCGGTTTATCTTATCGCTGTGGATTGTGATCACAATATTTTCACGGATCAGGACAAACAACGGGTGAACCGTCATTGTCTCGGTCTTTACGGTAACTGATGGGAGCATTATACCCAGTTCGGTATCGTAATCTTCGTATGCAGAATAAAAACCGGTAGTAAGTTTCGGAATCGGGATCTTGGAAAAGCCGGCGCTCTGGGCAATCTGTTCGATCCCCTTCTCATCCTCCGTCGTGCTGCAATCGATCCAGACCATACTTGCTTTTTGGACTGCTGCAAAGTATTCATCCAGTGGTTGATCCACCATGCGTTCAATGGTGCCGTCCGGGAACAGGAGGATACAGAAACTGATGGGAACCGGCCCGGAAGGCAGGGATGTCTGCGGATAACTCTGCATCTTCATGGTAATGTCTCGTGGATGTCGGCTGTGCCGGCCCTTTATCGCAGGAGCTATTGATGCGGTGACTGTATAAAAGTAGCCGACCTTTGCATTTTTCCCCATATTCTGAAACATTTTTTGGGAATGCTTATTATCCGGGATGCACTTTTCCGGTTATGGATATCCACTGGTTCATGTTCTTTGCGGTAATCCTGTCGGTATTGGTGATTTCCGGAGGGTGCACTTCAACGAAACCCCCGTCCACTGTTCAACCCACTTCTGTCGCCTCACAACAAACACAGTCCGGCCAGCAGCCGGCACAACCCGCCGGATCATCCGGGACGTTAACCCTCACGGTGGATTCGCTGAGTCCGGGCGCTGCTCTCCCTGATGTATATACCTGTAATGGTACGGGGGACTCTCCCCAGGTATCATGGAGCGGGATTCCTCCAGAGGCGAAGAGCCTTGTTCTTATCGTCGATGATCCCGATGCTCCTGTCGGCACCTTCACCCACTGGCTTGTCTACAATATCCCGCCGGGATCCGGGGAGCTTGCACAAGGCCAGCCCTCTCTCAAAGTGCTTTCAAATAATGCCCAGCAGGGTGAGAGCAGTACAGGATCACGGGGATATTTTCCTCCCTGCCCGCCCATCGGGTCGACACATCACTATATCTTCCGTCTTTATGCCGTGGATATGGATATTACCCAGCCAACCGCTGACCGGGCATCAATAGACTGGGCATTGACAGGACATACAATCGCCAGGACTGAGTTTACCACCACGTTTAAGAGGTGAACGTTTCTTTTTTCATGCAGCCCGGTTCCTGACTGAAACGGCAAAGACAACAGTAACCGCCAATGCCAGAAGAAAACTTGTCAGGAATCCTGTTGTATAACCGGCAGCAGTGATGATAATTCCCGTAACCAATGGCCCGCTTGTCTGGCCAATGTCCATGATCGATGAGAGTGCTCCCATTGACGCACCGATCTGTTCCTTTTTTGCGATATCGGCAACGTATGCGCTTGTCGCAACGGTAGAGAAGGAAATACCGATACCGAACATGGAACTGGCAAGAAGGAACATGCCAAACGACGGAAGAAGGGGTATTACTGCAACAGCGCAGCCGGTGATGACGAGCCCTGCACCGATCTGGATGCGCTTGTCGATTCTGTCGGCCATCATACCGAAAAAAGGTTTCGTTGCAGCGATGACCAGGACCTGCACGGCAAAGATGATGCCGGTTTCATAAGCCCCAATCCCGCGGGAGAATAGGAATAACGGCAGGAATGTTTCAAGTGCCCCGTATGCAAAATAGGTTGCCATATCTGCACAGGCAGTGCCCCGGAGCCGGGGGTTTGAGAAGAACTGGACAAAACTCTCGCGGAATGCAGCGAACGGGAGAACATTTAAGTGAGCAGACCGGTCCTCGCGGTACACCAGGGTCATGATAAACACCGGCACGGCGGTAAGAGCAGCAGCCGCATAGACGAGACGGAACGGTAAAAGACCCGGTGAGAAAACGAAAAAAGAGATGATAATCCCGCCTGCCAGGGGTGCGATGGTTCTGCCGATAAGGGTCGCCGATGAGTACTGCCCCAGCATCTCACCTTTGTTCTCCGGGAACCGCTCGGCAATCACTGCTGATATGACCGGGCCGAGGATTGCAGTTGCCGTCCCATGGAAAAACCGGACCGGGATAAGCCACAGGGGATTGGTAATGAAAAGGTACAACAGCGGGGCGAGAAGGAATACAGCGCCGGCAGTGATGAGCAAACGTTTCCTCCCGAGATGATCGGAGAGCACGCCCACAGGAAAAGAGAACAGGATACCGGCAAGGGGTGAAAAGGCAGCGATAAGACCGATGATGGTATCATCTGCCCCGAGTGCCTGCGTGAAGAGCGGGAGAACCGGGTTTTTCGAAATTGTTGTGGAAAAAATGGCAAAGAACCCGAGAAGGGAAAAGTAAAATATCATCCTGCGTGATGGAGTAAACGGCCCGGTAAGACCGGAAGAATGTAACATTGGTATATACCAAAATTGGCATCTGTCTGCTATAATAATACCGGTGATCCTATGGCCGGTAAAAAATCACACGTTCATAATTTACCCGGGTAAACCGGGCACTCCCATTGTATCAGTTCTTTTTTCCCTCAACATCCGCTTGTCGTGAAAATAAAAAATGGGACGAAATTGTGCTGGAAGGTTTTATTCAAGTGTCCTGCGATAAGTTACGATACCGAGGATAAACATTACACCGGAGAAAATTATCAGAGCAAGGAGATCTGAGCCTATCACATCGATCCCCTGGCCCCTCAGGATGATTCCTCTCAGTGCATCCACGCCATAATATTCAGGGTTGATTACCGTGATCCACCGGAGCCAGTCCGGCATTCCTATGACCGGGTAGAATGCACCCGATGTCATAAACAGGATAAGGTTGAGGAATGCGACCGTTGATGCGTATTCCTGCTGGGCAGAGAACCTTGAAGCGAACGAGACCACGAGACTGGTGACACCGATACAGGCAATCAGGATCACCAGCATGGCGAGGAAGAAATCCCCGAGGCTCTGGATGACGATGCCGGTAATGAGGATATCGATCAGGAAGATGGTAAAGCCCGCAATGAATGCCCTGATAGTCCCGCTTGAAATGATGCCGGCGATAATGCTTGTACGCTGGACCGGGGTAACCAGATATCCTTCGTGGATCCCGTTCTCGCGATCCTTGATGAGCGCAATTCCGCCGCCGAACATGGTTGACGTGAAAATTGCCATCATAATGACCCCTACGCCGAAGAACTGGATATATTTGATATCCCCGTAGATCTTATTGATCAAAACCGTGTTGTGCACCATGAGTTTGGCGAGAACACCATTTAATCCAGCCTGGACGAGCGACGGAGTGATCGAATTCGAGCTGTCCACGTAGAGACGGATAGCATGGTCATTGGATACCTCTGAGGGAAATACGATGACCGCGGTTACAAGCCCTTTGGCAAGATCATGTTTGGCCGCGATCTCATCGGAATATACGGTAACATCGAGAAGTTTTGGATCATCTTTCTGTGAGATGTGGTTGAGCTCGTACACGGCACTCGTAAAGAGTGGTGTGGCGTTGTAGGGTGGGCCTTCCTGGACAACTGCAACGGGAATATGACTGATTGTCCCGCCCATGGCGTTCCCGAAAATAATCAGGTACATGATGGGCATCATGAGCGTCATAATTACGACAAACGGGTTGCTTAAGAATTTCTTGAAGTCCCGTTTGAATATCGCCACGGCTCCCCGAATCATGATGGTCTCCCCCCGGTTCCAGATTTTGCTCCCTCGTTGTTACCTGCATCCAGTTTGCTCCCGGTAAGGTAAATGAAGACATCTTCCAGTGAGGGTGAATGAATCGAGATAGTGTTCATTGGAACGGAATAGCCATCAAAGACATTGAGAATTGCTGGCAGGACCCTGCTCCCGTTCTTTGCGGAAATGGTGAGCGTGTTATTTTTGAATTCAGCCGAATTGACAAGTTGGTTGCTCCTGATTCCCGGGAGTACACGGTCATCCCTCGTATCAAGGCCAATCTCGATTAGGTCTCCGGCCGGGAGCAACTGTTTAAGGTTTTCAAGGGTATCGAGAGCGACAAGACGCCCCTTGTCTATAAAAGCGATCCGGTTGCAGAGTTTCTCTGCCTCATCCATGTAGTGCGTCGTGAGGATGATCGTTGTTTTTTCCTTATTCAGAACAGCTATCTGCTGCCAGACCTCGCGACGGGCTTCCGGGTCAAGACCGATAGTAGGTTCATCAAGGAACAGGATGAGCGGGTGGTGGATGAAGGCGCGGACGATCTCCAGTTTCCTCCGCATTCCCCCGGAGAATGTTCCGACTCTCATATGGGCGCGATCGGTCAGTTCGGTCATCTCGAGAAGTTCCCAAATTCTTTTATCGAGAATATCTTCGGGAACATTTACCAGTTTGCCGTAAAAATCGAGATTGTCATAGGCGGTAAGTTCTACGTCGAGCGTGCTGTTCTGGGGACAAACGCCGATAATAGTGCGGACTTTTTCGGCATCCCGGGTAATTTCATAGGTATCGAGACATGCAGTACCTGATGTTGGTCTAAGCAGGGTTGTCAGGATCCGGATCAGGGTGCTTTTTCCTGCTCCGTTTGGCCCAAGCAGACCAAAGATCTCACCTCTCCTAACCGTGAAGGAGACATCATTGACCGCAGTGACTGTTTTGTTCCTGCTCGTGAATGTTTTCACCACATGCTCGATGCGGATGATACTACCGTCTATCGGATCACAAGGGGATTTGATCAATTCTTCCTGAATAGTTTGATCGGACGTCATTTCTTCGCTCTGTTTCTGGTGTTTCCGTGTCGGTTATTCATTTGAAGCAATCCCCTAGGTCACCTTAGCTGATCTTGGAGATGATGTTCCTGAGTTTTTCAAGCGACTGGCAAAGGTCTTCCAGATCCTGGCTGTCTAGTTCGGAGAGCATATTTTTAATCGTCTCCTTATAGCGGGACGCTGCCTGTTTGAGGTGTCTTTTTCCCTCAGCGGTAATGGCAATATTGATAACCCTGCGGTCCCCGGCATCGGGGATACGCTGGACATACCCGTCTTGGATCAGCTGGTCGACGAGTATTGTCATGTAGGGTTTGGATATGTACTGCCGCTTACCCAGTTCCGACATGGAAAGGGGTGTCCCTACCTTCATCAGGACACCAAGTAAACGATACTGAGCTGCCTGCATACCGGTTATCCCCTGTCCCCCCGGCCCGAAAATTTTTTTATGGTAGAAAGGCAGGAGTGCAATAAGGTTCTCTGCGACTCTCTCCTTGATGATATCCGTCATTACCCCCCTATTTGGTTTTAAGGATTAATAGTTTTACTATTAAACTGTTCATTTTTTGAATCATGCGGAACCGGCAGGTGAAATTTTGTGCAGGATATAGATATTTTAAAAAACCGTATTCCTGTATTCGATTTCCTGATGATCAGATATCGCAAGGATTTATTATCTCCATGGTTGTTCATTATTGCAGATACAAGAAAATACGTCATGAAAGGAGGGAGACGTCCATGATTACGCTCCGGTTTTACCGGATATACGATATAGGAAGAGAGATCGATCTCGACTGGCTTGAAAAAGCGCTTGCGCAGAATTATTTTACCGCAAGGACCAGTTTCGTGCGGGTCAAACCCAAATCAATTATGCTCGAGGATCCGCCGCTTATGATCCAGATGAACCCGATACGGGTTGAGCGGGATGGCAGGCCGTTTGAATTCTCCGTTGCTGCCCGGGTCTATGATATCGGGGTTATCAGTTTCTGTTTTATTTATGAGAATTCCGATGCCGAACTTGCAGAAATGGAGGAGATCGCGTTCCTGTTCGCCGGGCAGGAAGGTCTCTCAGATTTCTATGTGCAGTACCTCAAGACGCTCGGCGAGATCATCCGCCCGCATATCAAAGGGTTTGCTATTAATCCGGATTTCTTTGAAGATTACACGATCTATGTGACGGACCGCCGTGATGATTCCATTGATCCGGTTGCCCTTCTGATCGGGGAAAAGACGAATATATCTCCGCAGATACGCGAAGACATCCTCAGGAACTCCCTCAGCTACACAACCGATGATCTTGCCATCCTCTCGTGGGACTCCGCCCTCCTGTGCAATCCGGATAATCCGACCGATCTCATCGATCTCATTGAATTCGCGAACGTGCAGGTGCTGGAGCTCCGGTACTATGATCGCGAACTGACCCGCGAGATGGGGAAGATGTACGATGACATCGAGCATGCAGACCGGATGTCCCAGTTCCGCCGGGGTCGCCAGTACCACGCGATCATGGTAAAACTCATGGAGACTTCCGCGGAGATCTCCGAGATCATCGAGAAGGTCAACAATCTGATTAAGGTCACAGAGGATGTCTACTATGCGCGTGTTTATGCAACGGCACTTAAAGTACTCCGGAGTGGCCAGTGGAGCGAGAGTGTCAGCCGTAAGATCAAAGTGATCCAGGAGAACTACTCGATGCTCTCGGATGAGGTGCGTATCCAGCATTCCAATTTTCTCGAATGGGTCGTCATCATCCTGATCGCCTTTGAACTGGTGTTCATGATCCTGTCCCTCCATTAAGGGGGAATGCCACTCTTGTCTTTCGAATGTTTCCAGTGCGGGGAATGTTGTGCAAATCTTGGGCTGGTCCACATCATCAAAGAAGATGATTGCGACTTCCGTTTTTTGATACATAATAATTATACCGGTNNCACCGGGGAGGAGACACCGGTCAGTATAGATCCCGACAAGCGGGATCTTTTTCTGGACATGAGTATCCTTAAAAAATTCCCCCGGATCTGCCCCTTTTTTCGTCACCAACCCGACAGTGGGAAGGCCTGTTGCACCGTATATCTGACCCGTCCGGATATCTGCCGTGACTACGGGTGCTGGCGTTTGCTCATTCTCAACCACCGGGGAAGAAGGGTAGGGAGGGTCAGATATATTCGTACACTCTGCTCGGAAGATCCGGTCCTGACAAAATTATGGGACGAATGTGTTGAACACAACGTGGAACCTGATGATCGAGTCTGGGAAGATAAGATGATCCAAACTCTTACCCGGGCTGGATATACGGTCCGGAAATAAAATCTCCGGGGATTGCGATATGGCGTTTCTGTATCCTGTGTGGATCCTGCAATGATTTGTTTTTCTGATTTTATAATATTTCTCGGTTGAAATGCAATTTTGTTCCTGTATATTTGTCGAACCGGTGATATACGATCATTGAACTCCTTTTATCTGGCCAATATATATCGAAACCGTATCCTGTTTTTCTCAACATACCGGACGTGAACGAAACCAGATGCTGCCACCCGATTGATGCGGTGATATCTACCTCCCATGATGATCCGGTATCGGGCATGGATTATACAGGAAGGTAATGTATGACTGAACTGATCGTCTATACCAAACCCCCCTTTGCGAAGAGCTCAAAGATGCCCTGAAAGAAAGGGGATGTCCATTATCATGAGGGTGATATCCGTAACCCCGGAGCGATCACAGAAATCCGGAAGAATGGTTGTTTTGCCCTTGAACCTCCGGTAATTCAGGGTACCATTTCCCTTCAGTTTTTTATGTTATGAATCATCTGCCGACATGACACGATAACCGGGAGATTTATGAACTCAAGAACTGGTGATAATTGCCTTATTTGAATAATACAAAGGAAAAAAAGTATCAGAGATACCGGTTCTTCCGCAACCAGTCTGCCTGGGGTGGAAGGTACCGGTAGATAATATCGCACTTGTCATCCTGAAAGCTCCAGGGAGTGACGATCAGGACATCCCCTTCCCGGATCCAAACGCGTTTTTTAATCTTCCCTTTTATCCTCCCCATCCGGGTAACGCCGTCATAGCATCGCACCCGTATATGATTTGCCCCCATCATGAGATCTGCAAAAGCAAACTGCTCATTTGCCCATTTTTTGGGTAACCGTACCCGGACAACCGGTGAACCGTCTTCGTTTACCGCATTCGGGTCAAAATCATCTTTATTATTGTTGTTATTTCTAATTCGCACAACTCCGTTGTTATATATCTATAGTGTGTGATATCAAGAAGGTTGTGTTATCCTGAGAACATCCTTTCCCGGGTGTTGTATCCTGCCCTCCGATAGGCCGGCTGTGATGACACCGGCAAGTCAGGTGCCCGTTCACTTTCTCCCCGCCCACTAACCCGATTAATATCTCCCCCGCTTATCATTCACATCAGGTCATGATCAGCAAAGGTTCGTATCTCAGGCAACTGACTGCGTCAACGATCCAGATGAGATCTGCGCCCGTGGATAAAGAGATTGACGGCAGTTCACCGCCATCTGTTTTTATCGGGAGCTGGAATTACCCGGATGTGTATGCCGGTCCGATGATCACAGCTGCACATGGTAACACCTCCATCATGGATACCCCGGAATCCTGGATCCCGGGGAACAAAACCCAGGAGGAAATAATCGGGTACCGGCTTAACCTTATACGGGGAAAACAGCAGGTGAATGCAGCTGAACTCGATACCCGGTTTATCGGGAAGCTTCAGGAGATTTCCCTGTCCGCTGATTCTGTCGAGAGCGAAGTGGCATTTTCCTGTACACCCACCGGTACCACATTTTCTGAAGAGCATACCCCCTTTGGTCCGAGCGCACCTCTCGACCGGTTTGAGATCGAGACCGGACGGTGGGACCGGGATCTGGAAAAAGTGTTTTATGATACCGATATGAAGGCGGCGGATGCCGTTGCGGACCTGCACAGGAAAGGTCTTTTGTTTTCAAGCATTCAGAAGGCATTCTCAGTCGGGACGATGGGGTGCGGCAGGAGTCGTCACCTTGTGCCGACCCGCTGGGCTATCACAGCCTGCGATACTACGATCGGGGATCACCTCCTCTCTGAAGTAAGGAAATATCCGGTGATTGATACCTGGCGTGTACATGAATTTTCCAGCCTGCATAACAATTATGCAGTCCTCCTGATGCCAACGGACTGGCAGTACGAATGGTCAGAAGCATTCCTGCATGTCCTTAAAAACGAAGAACTTGTTTTTTCGGATCATGAAGGACGAAAGAAAAAGACCGCTTATTCTCCTCTCGGGGGATGTTACTACTCCTGCAAGATGGCAGTTCTTGAGGCACTTGCACGGGAACAGAAACAGGCAGGGGCAATCATACTTCGGGAAGCACTCCACGGGTATGTGCCGATGGGAGTCTTCAACGTCAGGGAGAACGTGAGGAATGCCATGAACCAGTCTCCACAGGAATTTGAAGGTATCAGGTCTGCCTTGTCTCATATATCCCGCAAATTCACCCTCCCGGTGAGCCGGTTTATTGAAGAAGGGGAGCTTCTCCGGAACGCGATAAGGATGAGACAATGCACTCTCCGGGATTTCTCTTAAAATATAACCTGCTTTTATCCGTCCTTTTATTTCTCTTTCAGCATTATCAGACATTCACACTTCCAACCCGCTCTCAAAATCCCTTTAATACCCCGGGCCAGCTGTACGAAAAAAGATCAGGGAACCCATGAAACAACGGATAATCCTGCACCTTGATATGGACAGCTTCTATGCGTCAGTCGAAATACAGGCACATCTTGAACTCCGGCATAAATTGGTTGTCATCGGTGCGGATCCAAAACAGGGCCGGGGCCGGGGTTTTGTCTCAGCCTGCTCCTATAAAACCCGGGCATTTGGCATCCGGTCTGCCATGCCCGTTTCGCAGGCATTTGTTCTCTGTCCTTACGCAATTTATCTCCCCCCGGACTTTACGTTCTATTCAAAGGTCCCAGCAGAGGTGATGGCCATCATCATCAGGACTTCAGGTTTCCGGCTCTAGCAGGTCAGTATCGATGAGGCGTTCCTCGACTTAAGCCCGCTTTTCAGTTTCCGTGATGCAACATTGCTTGCAGAACTGATTTAGGAAACTATCAGGACAAGACTGGGGCTGGTCTGTTCGGTTGGTGTTGCACAGAGCAAACTGGTTGCCAAGATCGCCTCAGATTTTAAAAAAACCGCCGGGCTGACGGTGGTTGAACCGGCAGGAACGCAGGGGGTCCTCGCTCAGCTGACGGTAAGGAAAATACCCGGTATTGGTAAAAAGGCCGAACTGGCACTTTTTGAGCTGGGTATCAGGACAATTGGCGATCTTGCAGCATATGATATCCGGAAGTTTGTTGCGGAATTTGGGGGGGCGCCGCACTACACAAAACAGCCCTTGGAATTGACGGAAGTGAAGTAGAAGAGCACCCGGACGCGAGATCCATTTCCCGGGAAATTACCTTCGATGCGGATATGGATGATCCTGACCTTATTACCGTGACAATAGATACCCTGGCTGAAGAGGTTTATTCCGGTCTGGTTTTGGAAAATCTCAGTTTCCGGACGCTGACCATCAAGGTAAGGTTCCAGGGATTTATTACCCGGACGCATACCTGTACCCTTTCCCATTACACCCGTAAGAAAGAGATGCTGCGGATCTGCGCTCATTCCCTCTTAAGGGAGATGATTGAAGATCGGAAAGTCCGTTTGCTTGGTATTCGGCTTTCCTCATTTGAGAAACCGGATGCACGGCAGATGACTCTCGATTTATAACTACCGATACCCATATAGCCAATATAACTAAAGCTCGTTCTGTTGCTGGATAGTCAGCGTGGTACGGATTCCCGGGTATTGTTACGGAGCCATTGTTCGACTTCTTCAGGGTCTGTGATGAATGCAAGGATTCCTTCAGCAAGTGCCATGATCCCAGTCTTCTTCCCGGATATCCGGTATCCTCCGGATGCGAGCATCCATTCTGTTACAGCCAGTGCAGTCCCCGTATTTCCCCCCCGGAATGCCGGGTACGCACAGAGTGAATAGAAGGTGAACGCTGCCCGCGGCATGCATTCCGGTATGAGGTTTGCATGGAATACCATCTGGAGGAGATTTGCTTCGGAGAGGACACGGGAGTCGCCCTTTTCCTCCTCCATAACCCTGTTGTGGATTACCTCCACCAGCTCAACTGTGAGATCCTCCATCTGTTCACGTCTTTATCGGCAAACCATGCAAAGGTTGTGGTCATCCGGTCTCTCCTTGATACCGCGAGAAAACAACCTTCATGATCAAAAAAGATGCAGCAGTATCCAGGTCTTTCCGTTTCTGGTAAAGGAGAACAACGTTTTCCGGAGGTAAACTATCCGGAAGGTTCATCGGTATCCCTGATTCTTCCTGTTTTTTATCGTAGCCATGGTTCCAAATATACAAATAAGAATCATGGAAAATGGTATATCAGTGCTGAGCGGTGATCCTGATGGATGGTATGAACCTCGAGATCTTTGACCAGATGAATGACGCAGATAAGCACCAGTACCTTGAGTTCCTTCTCTGGCACTACCGCGTGGTGGACGCGTTCTGGTTCATCAATATCAGTGATCAGTTCGGGCAACCGGTTGCTGAAAAGATCAATGAGCAGGTCTGGGGGAGGGTTGCCGGTATGGCGGCGAAGGATATCGTCCGCAGGTTCGGGATCACTGAGAAGGGGCTCGCAGCGTTTGTACGGGCACTGCGCCATTTTCCGTGGGCGATGATTGTCGGATACACGATTATCGAGAAGGAAGATGTGGTGATAATCGAAGTGCCATCCTGCACCACGCAGGAAGCCCGGCTGCGGCGCGGGCAGGGGGAGTACATCTGCCGCGAAATGCACCGGGCGGAGTTCACC
>PMKW01000072.1:0-22014 GCA_003157895.1 Methanoregula sp.
GCCGTTCTCTTTTTTGAACCCAGTACCCGCACACGCATGTCCTTTGAATCTGCCATGGCACGCCTTGGCGGCACATCCCTATCGGTGGGAAGCGTCGAGGCCTGTTCCATGGCAAAGGGGGAAACCCTTGCCGACACCATACGGGTCGTGAGCGGGTATGCGGATGCGATTGTAATACGCCACCCGAAGGAGGGCGCTGCCCGGCTCGCTGCCGAGTTCGCCACGGTACCGGTGATCAATGCCGGTGACGGTGCCGGCCAGCACCCCTCCCAGACCCTGCTCGACCTCTATACGATACGCCAGAGCATGCCCATCGACGGGATCGATATCGCCCTGGTCGGAGACCTGCGCTATGGCCGCACCGCCCATTCCCTTGCCTCCGCTCTCTCGCTGTATAACGTACGCCTCCATACGATCTCCCCCAAGGGCCTCGAACTGCCTGCCGCAATGGCCGCAGGTCTTGCAGAGAAAGGGATGGAGATCATCGAGCATGACGATATACGGGAGGTGATCGATACCGTGGACGTGCTGTACGTCACGAGGATCCAGCGGGAACGCTTCCCCGACTCGGCTTCGTACTTCAATGTGGCCTCGAGTTATCGTATCACCCCGGAACTTTTAGCCGGCGCCAAAAAGCACCTTATCGTTCTCCACCCTCTGCCAAGGGTGGACGAGATCGACCCGAGGGTGGATGCATCCCCGCACGCCCGCTACTTTGAGCAGTCGAAGAACGGGGTACCGATACGGATGGCGATGCTCATGCAGGTGCTCCAATGACGACAACGGAATCATCGGAAAATGAGGGGCTGCTGGTCCGGAGGATCAAGAACGGCACCGTGATCGACCATATTGCCGGCGGTGAAGCACTCAATGTGGTCAAGATCCTGGGGATCACCGGCACAACCCAGGAGGCGCTCTCGATAGCAACCAATGTCCTCAGCAGGAACATGGGACGCAAGGATATCGTCAAGCTTACGAACCGGGAATTGTCCAAGGAAGAGGTAGACCGCATTGCGCTCATCTCACCCCGTGCCACCATCAATATCATCAGGAACTTCAAGGTCTGCGAGAAAAAGGGTGTGGAGATCCCGACCCTGATCGAAGGCCTTGTCCGCTGCCCGAACCCGGGGTGCATCTCCAATACGAATGAACCCATCCGGAGCAGGTTTAAAGTACAGCTAAAAGGCCTGCGCTGCTGCTATTGCGACTGGGTCATCACCAGTGATATCACGGGCCATATCATCTGAACGGGTGCTGTAAAAAAGGCCGGAACCATCAACCCGCCTTTGTTTTTAATTTTTTCTGGCGGGATCTTTTTCCTGGTTTTTGGATTGATCAAAAATTTTTCCGGTTTGCCGCAATGTTTTATTCATGAACACCCCGGACCAAAAACGGCGGGGCACCTCTGCAGAGACACCAGCCTTCCTCCCTGCCATGACGGTTCCGGAAAGGTGCGCCGGGCAGGTCAATAAGGTGACAGCCGGTTTTAGTGTTTCAGGTGCCCGTGCACATCGATCTCGCCACAGTAGATCCGGGTACTGGATATCCATCGGCCGTCTTCAGCAAGAACGCAGCTGATCTGGTGGATGTCCACTTTCTTCCGGTTCTTCTCTTTCCTGAGCCGGTTTATTTCCACGGCAACGGGAAGGGTCTCTTCCGATACCACGATAGCATCGAAATCGGTATCGAGCGCGGAACCGAAACGGTCATCCAGCGGTTCGATCCGGCAGGAGGCCTGGCGGCAGTTATCGGCAAAATACTGTTCCAGTTCCCCCTTCCGTGCCTTAAAGGGGCGGATAGGGTGAAGTTTCTTACTGGCAAAGGAATCCGTGGTAAGGCCGATCACTACCTGTCCACCGGGACCGGCAATAGCGAATGAACGATCGAGGAGACGCTTATGGCCGTCGTGAAGGGGATCGAACGTACCCCCTACCATAACCTTCATACTCTTGGATTCTTAATTTCCTATGTTATTATGCATATGGATGCGAGGATTACCGGAGAGGCACTCTTCATGGCCGGCAATGCAACCGTTACCGGCGATGTCATGATAGGAGAGCAGGTTGGGATCTGGTTCGGGGCGGTTGTGCGGGCCGATAAGGACAGGATCGTCATCGGCGACCGGTCCAACATCCAGGACAATTGCGTCGTGCATACCAGCAGGGGTTTTCCGGTCACCCTCGGCAGGGATGTTTCGGTAGGTCACGGTGCGATCCTGCATGGCTGCACGATAGCCGATCAGGTGCTTGTCGGCATGGGTGCGATCGTGCTTAACGGTGCCCGGATCGGGAAAGGATCGATGATAGGTGCAGGCGCTCTCGTCCGCGAAGGTGCGGAGATACCGGAAGGTTCGGTTGTTGTCGGTGTCCCGGGCAAGGTAATCAAGCAGGCTGACGCATCCCGGCAGCAGCAGATCCTGAATAACGCCGCATCCTATGTCCTGCTTGCAGAGGAGTATGCACACCATGGGTAACGTGGTTGTTGTCGGTGCGGGGATTGCCGGCATCCAGGCAGCCCTCGATATCGCGGCGCACGGCATCCCCGTCCACCTCATCGAGCGCGAACCGACCATCGGCGGCCATATGGCAATGCTCGACAAGACCTTTCCCACGAACGACTGCTCCATGTGCATCCTCTCGCCAAAAATGGTGGACGTTGCCCGTCATCCCGACATCACCATCCACACGTGCTCCGAGGTGGAGAAAATTGCGGGCGGGATCGGTCATTTCCGCGTCACGATAAAAAAACACCCGAGGTATATCGATGAGTCGACCTGCACCGGTTGCGGGGACTGTATCCTTGTCTGCCCGGTGGAGGTCTACAACCATTTCGATGCCGGTATCGGTGTCCGCAAGGCAATCTACAAACCGCATTCCCAGGCAGTTCCTGATATTGTGATAAAGGATCCGGACCACTGCATTGAGTGCGGGCTCTGTTATGATGTCTGTGGTCCCGGATCCGTAAAACGGGAGGACAGCGAGCAGGAGCTCGTCCTTGACGCGGCAAGCATCGTTCTTTCTACCGGCTACTCTGTTTTCGATGCACAGAAAAAACCGCAGTTCGGCCACCTCTCCCTTCCCGATGTCGTGACCAGTCTCGAACTGGAGCGGATGATCAATGCAAGTGGCCCTACCGGGGGGAAGATCCGGCGGATGAGCACCGGGAAAACCCCGGAAAGCATTGTCTTCATCCAGTGCGTGGGATCCCGGGACATGCCCCTCGGCCGGCCGTACTGCTCCTGTGTCTGCTGCATGCAGGCGATCAAGAACGCGATCCTGATCAAGGAGAAGAACCCGGCAATGGACGTAACAATCTGCTATATGGACATCCGGTCCTATGGCAAGGGATACGAGGAATATTACGAGCGGGCAAAGGCACTGGGCATCCGCTTCCTCCGGGGCATGCCGTCCGATATCCTTGCCGATAAAAACGGCCTGATCCTGCAGGTCGAGAACTCCGAGACCTCCGAAATCCTAATGATGCATCCCGAACTGGTTGTCCTCTCCGTTGGCATGGGGCCGGCAGAATCCTTACCCGATCTTGCCAGGAGATTTGGCATTGCCCTCGAGGAGACCGGCTTTGTGAGGACCATGCATGATGCCCTGGACACTACATCAACGCTGCGCCCGGGAATCTATGTGGCGGGCACGGCAGTTGCTCCCAAGGACATCCCGGATAGTGTAGCCTCGGGGGAGTCAGCAGCAATGCGGGCATTTCGTGATGCGTTCAGGTTGCGATCAGCGTGAACAGTTCCTTTACCCTCTGGTGGGACAGGACAACAGGAAGCATCTGCTATATTGATCAAACCATTCTCCCGAACGAAGAGCGGATCATAGAGTGCCGGAGTATTCCGCGGCTGGCAAAGGCCATACAACGGCTCGAGATCCGGGGAGCACCGGCGCTGGGAGTCGCGGGAGCATTCGGGGTTGCACTGGCAGCATCACGGTGCAGGAAAAAGGCGCTGATACCGTTTCTTGAAACCGTTGCACGCGATGCAGAGCTTCTCAGGTCCACCCGTCCGACTGCGGTTAACCTTGGGTGGGGAATAGACCGCGTACTGGACGCTATAAAGAGTGCCCCGGATGTACCACTTGCACGGGAGCAGGCGCTCACCACGGCAGAAATGGTTTATCGTGAGGACACCACGTGTTGTCATGCCATCGGGGAACAGGGCGCACCGTTGCTTCCAGACNNAAAGAGGTGAACGTAATTGCGTGCGAGACCCGGCCGCTCCTGCAGGGAGCACGCCTCACGGCATGGGAACTGTCACGGGATGGCATCCCGGTCACGGTTATAACGGATTCCATGGCCGCCCACTTCATGCGGACCAGTAAAATCGATGCCGTTATTGTCGGGGCCGACCGGATCACGGGAGACGCAGTATTCAACAAGATCGGGACATACATGCACGCGGTCCTTGCCCGGTACCACGGGATCCCGTTCTATGTTGCAGCACCGCTCTCAACATTCGATATGACCGGCAAGGCACGGGATGTCGTCATTGAGGAACGCAGCCGGGACGAGATCGCCACTATCGGGAACCGGACCTTTGTCCCGCCCGCCGTACCGGTAAGGAATCCGGCTTTCGATGCAACGCCGATGGGACTCGTAAGCGCCATCATTACCGAGAATGGCATTATCCGCCCGCCCTTTACGATGACCGACCTTATGCAGGGAAAGACTAAATAATCCGGCACCCCACAAACGAGAGAAGAATGGTCCTGGATTTTCTTCCCTGGAACCCCCTGATATACCTGGTTGGTGAACTCACCATCGCTATCATACTGGGAGCGCTAATCATCGCGTTTATCCTGGTCATCATCTCTCTGTATTCCATCAAGCAGAAGCGGTTGTATTTCCCGAGACTGATCAAATCGGGACTGGTGTTCCTCGAAGGCCTGATGAGGGGGATGTTCCGCTTTTTCGGCCTTGAGGACCGGGAGCTCTATACCTTTTTGATCAAGCTTATCAATTCCATGAATTCCGTGGAATTCGCTAAAATCCCTGTATCAGAACGTGCCATATTCATCCCGCAGTGCCTGCGATCCTCCAAGTGCCCGGCACACCTGACTCCCGAAGGCCTGAAATGCAGGAACTGCGGCCAGTGCGATGTGGGTGAAGCCCGGCTCCTTCTTGAAAGGATGGGTTATAAAGTTTTCATTGTCCCCGGGTCATCCTTTATCAAACGCATAGTGAAAAAAT
Organism: Methanoregula sp.; assembly: GCA_003157895.1. GTDB lineage: Archaea > Halobacteriota > Methanomicrobia > Methanomicrobiales > Methanospirillaceae > Methanoregula. The sequence goes on from PMKW01000072.1 coordinate 5,203, forward strand.
ACCGGCCAAAGGCGATTGTCGGCGTCGGCTGCCTTTCAGAAGTGAAAGAGGGTATTGATATGGCCGATAAGATGGGTCTCGTCGTCATGGGAATTGTGACGTTAAAAGAAGGATGTGTGGAGACGATTGCCAACTGGCCGGAGATCTATGAAGTAGCGGTTCTGGGTATTGACCCGGCCTCAGTCCCCGAGAACCTTCATGCTCTTGCCGACTAGGTTCCCGCTCTTGATCCTGCCGTGGACGATGATGGCATCCCCGCTTCTTACATCGCCAACGGTGACACCCGTACGGAGGATTACCCTGCCCCCGGCCTCCACCGAGTGGACAACCGCATGATCGAGAATGGTAACATCCCCATGGGCAGTGACGGGTCCCTTGATCCGGCACTGGCTCCCGATAACGGCATTCCAGCAGCTGACATCGAGTGCGACACTGGACCGGGAACCCAGTTCAAGAGATCCAGTTACGGTCAGCCGTCCCCAGAAATGTGTATGGGCGGGAACAATAAAATCACCGTCTATCTTCACGTTCCCTTCGAAATACGATCCTTTCTGTGCGTAAAAGGTATTGCCCTTCTGTAGGACGGTTGGCATGTATCCCTCAGTGAGATGTGGCACGGTTCGGGGATAAACTTGTTGCTCAACGATACACCGGAAAAAAAGACCGGAAGGAGGAGCCCGGGTATCAGAGGAAGAGCGCCGAGAGGGTAAAGATCACAAGCGAGGCAAACATGCCCGCTTTCAGGAGCGTGGATGCCCCCGTGGTTTTTACCTCTTCCGGTGTTGTGGACCGGACCACTTTTATGCAGGCAAACAGGATGATGCCATCAACAGGAAGAATGCCGTAAATGTACCAGAATCCCCACCACAGGTACGGACCAAGACTTGCCACAACCCCCAGGAGAGCAGAGAAAAGGGCGAGGAACAGGGTTGCCCGGATCCCGTACCGGATGGGGAGGGTGGCCGCGCCGCTGGCCCTGTCCCCCTCAACATCCTCGGCATCCTTGACCACCTCGCGTGCCAGCATGGCAAAGAACGTCATGACGGCAAACGGCATGACATGGAGAAGCCCCGGCAGGCCCCCGAGCGCCCCCCCGAACAGGAACATGCTCGCGGCAAGGTAGGATACCGTAATATTCCCCAGGAGCGGTGTGCGTTTCAGACAGGCTGCATACCCGATGAGGAGGAGCGAGCTGATAACCGCGATCGCAATACACAGTTCATTGGTGAAAAGGCATACAAGGATCCCTGCAAGGAAGAGCGTAACGGCATATGCCCGTGCAGCGGGCAGGCTGACCAGCCCTGCGGGGATCGGACGGTCCGGGCGGTTCACCCGGTCGATCTCCACGTCAAAATAATCATTGATGACATTTCCTGCAGCTGTAACAAGGGTAACGACAGCGAAGAGCAGCAGGGCTGCGGTAGTGATGGTGCCGGTTGCAATGAGGTAAGCAACAATGGCCGCAAGGCCGGCTGCAGCGGCATTCACCGGCCGGGTAATGGTAACGTAGCCTGTCAGGCTCATTGATAAACTCTCACTCTCCCGGATAATTAACCTGCAGGAAAACACTTCATAAAACGTAGATACCACGGGCGAGGGGGGATTTGAACCCCCGGCATTCAGCTTAGGAGGCTGACGCTATGTCCGGGCTAAGCCACTCGCCCTGCCCATATCCATTGCGAGGGAATATGTATAAGTTTTGCGCGCTGCAACAGATGTGCGCAATGGAACTTATGGAAGTTTCAGAGGGAACAACATCAGTGCTCGTCCCGGTACAGGATGCGACAACACAGTTCCCTCCGGGTTCCGTACCGATCTTCTTCAACCGCAGGATGGAACTGAACCGGGACGCAACCGTCCTCCTCCTCTCACTCCTGAAACCCTCCGATTATCTCGATGCCATGGGGGCTACCGGCATCCGGGGCATGAGGGTTGCCGGCGAATGCGGTATCCCGGTGACCATCTGCGACCGCGAACCCGATGCAATCGGACTGATAACGCAGAACAAAAACCATACCGGTCTTCCCGTTACCATCCAGGAGCGGGATGTCAATGCACTCCTCTCCGAACAGTCGTTCGATGCCGTGGACCTCGACCCATTCGGGACACCGGCGATGTTCATCGATGCCGCTGTCCGCGGGTGCCGCCGGTTTCTCTTCGTGACGGCAACCGACACCGCCCCCCTCTGCGGGGCACATCTGAAGGCAGGTATCCGGCGGTACGGGGCTGTGCCGATGAATACCGAGTACCACAGCGAGGTGGGCCTCCGGATCCTCCTCGGATTTGTTGTCCGGGAGACTGTCAAGTACGACCGGGGCATCGAGCCGCTCTTCTGCTATGCCCATGAGCATTTCACCCGGCTCCACCTGCGGCTGCTCCGGGGAGCACAGGCCGCGGATGACACCCTGAAACGAATGGGGTTCGTCCACCAGTGCAGGAAATGCCCGTACCGCGAGGAGCAGCCGGGACTGCAGGCACACGACCGGACCTGTCCCTGCTGTGGCGAACCGCTCCAGCCCATAGGACCGCTCTGGCTGGGGTGCATCCGGGATGAGGATACGGTTGTACAGATGCAGGAAACTGTCGCTGGCAGGGAACTCGGAACAAAAAAAGATCTGGTCCGGTTGCTGGAAACCTGCAGGTCTGAATTACCCACGTCGAGCTTTTACGATTACCACCATATCGCCAAATTACTCAGGTGTTCACCACCCACTATCGATAAGGTCCTTGAACGGATCCGGGTTTGCGGGTACCCGGCAACCCGGACACATTTCTCCGGCTATGGTATCAAGACAGAAGCACCGCTGGAGCTCATCCGGAACGCGGTTTGGGCGAAGGAGCAATCGTAAGATAAAAAAAGGGAGGACTCCGGAAAAGACTGTTTCATCCGATGGAAACGGGTTTTCGGCTCTGGAGAAATCCTCTATTCAAGTGATGATTGCCCCCCTTGCGCCAGCCCTGCCCCCATTGGGGGCGGGGGCGCATTGCGAACCTCGGCATTACCTGAACTAAAAATTTCCCTGAGATTGCATAATTAATATCAAAATGATTTCTCCAGAGCAGGTTTTTCCTTTTTATAAAGCAGGGAGTACGGTAACAACCATTTTATGGGTTGAAAACTGGCAGAATCAACGTTCCGCGATGATCGTGAGCAGATCCTCATCGATCATCTTATGGGTGATGCCGACACGCTGGCCCGGGTGCTTGACCGATCTTCCCCAGACGCGGGCATACCGGAATTTCTGGGCGAAATCGCGGTGGAGCTTGTTGCAGATGTCCTCGACCGTGCTCCCCCTGCGGATAATGAGGGGCTCCTCAAGGTCGGCTTCCCCACCATGCGGTTTTAAGTAGACCCGGATAAACCCGAGACAGTCGTAGAGAGCGTCCTTTGTTTCCTCAAGGTGAAATCCCGCAGCAGCCGAGATCATCAGCGGGGGAGTACCGAACCGCCCGGCGATATCGTGCTCGATCTCAAGGTACCGTTCCTTGTCCACGAGGTCGACCTTGTTGACCGCGATGAACGCCGGGATGTAGACGCGGCTACCCTGTACCGCGTCGATAAGATCGTCCTGCGTGGCGTTTCCGCGGATAAGAATATCGGCATTCATCATCTTGCTCTCGGCAAGGATCGACCGCACTTCCTCGATATCAAGATCAAGGGTACCCACTGCATTGAGCCGGATCCCCCCGTGGGAGGATTTCTTGATGGTAATGTCCGGTTTCGGCACATTGATTCGTATCCCGGCATCATACAGTTCCTTGATGAGGACATCGAAATGCCGCTCGTTGAATACGTCCACGAGGATGACAATGATGTCGGCATTCCTTACGACCGCGATTACTTCTTTGCCCCGGCCCTTCCCCATCGCAGCACCGGCGATAAGCCCGGGGATATCAAGGATCTGGATCTTCGCTCCCTTGTGCTCGAGAGCACCGGGCACCACCGTGAGGGTGGTGAAGGCATACGCAGCTACAGCACTGTCGGTGCCGGTCAGCTTGTTTAAGAGGGTGCTCTTCCCGGTGGACGGGAAACCGACAAGGACTGCGGTCGCGTCTCCGGATTTCTTGACCGCGTACCCTTCCCCGCCGCCACCGGCTTTCATGGCACGATTGACGGCTTCGTCTTTCAGGCGGGCAATCTTTGCCTTGATACGGCCGATGTGCTTGGAGGTAGCCTTGTTGTACGGAGTCTTGGTTAATTCGTCCTCAAGCTCCTTGATCTGTTCTTCAAGACTACTCATTTCCTATAGTAATCGCAGCATGTCCGAGATATAGTTGTTTGTGAATCACGGGTAACCGGCTGGATCGCGATAGAAAACAATCTTCTCTCAGTTTTTTCCTGGCCGGGCAGGTCTTCCCTATAAAAACTATTTCGAAGACTCGGTATTTTTGTGATTCTTCTCTTTTTTTTACGATCCTATCATTCCAGAAACCAATCGTGAGGGATTGGCCGGAATACTCCTGTAAAAAACTATAAGTAACCTCATCGCCCATTTTAGTGAGCAATTGCTGCTATAGTGTAGACCGGCCAATCATGCGAGCCTCTCACGCTCGCGACAGGGGTTCGAATCCCCTTAGCAGCACTTTTGCACCTATGGTTCTATTCTTGATTCTGAAAAATTATTGTTAATAATGTAATTCTTGGTTCTGTTGCTTTGGCGGTTGATTTGATCAAATCAACGAGAGGAAATTTTGACGATCACCCGCAAACGCAACAGCATCTGATGGTCAATCAGCCAGAGCGCTTATCATTCGTGTGCGATATGTGTTCTGACCGTAGGGTACAATCTATAAACCGATTCTCACGTATTCTCGGCGATTTTTGACCGAAGCATTAAAGAGCGTATCCCGGCATATCCCTATACGAAGAATTATGAGCAGGGAGAAGATTAAAGTCCCCGGAAAGGTCTATGAGGAGTTAGTCGCCCTCCAGCGTGAGATCCATTTCACTTCGGATGTCACGGATACCATCAAGAAAGCAGAAGACCGTGGATATATGAACGCAGCAACCTGGATCCGTCAGAACGAATCGGCATATAAAATCGGATTTTCATGGGGTTTTGAACCGGACGGAAGCGAACCGAGGGGTACGCTTCAGGATATCCCCGCACGGAGTGAACCGGTACAGCGCCGGACAATCCGAAGGGACAGCACCCTCCAGCCTAAATCCTCGAAGAAATCCTCCGGCGGCGTGTTTGCCGGTATCAGAAACTGGTTCGGGAAATATTTCTGATCTTTTTTTTTGTCGCTGACGCGATTTTAAATGCCTGCCGAAATGATAATCTTCCCAGACGCCCGGAGAGAGATATATGCCCACGTGCCAGGATTGTATCAGTTATTCCCAGAAGACAAAGGAGCGGCGGGAGTGCCGCATCAATGGCGAAACACCACCCGACCGCGACAGCGACCGGTGTCCTTCCCGTACGTTTATTCCAAGGCCCGGAAAATAAGTACCCGGGAAACCGCCATGCCACGCGAACTTGATGAGAAGGATATTGCGATACTTAAAAAACTTGCACCGGAATGCAAAGACCTGACCTGTTCGGGCTCCGACCACAGGTTCCATTCCATTCTTCCCCCGTTATCCAATCACTTTGCAGAGGACAACAACGATTTCATAGAGCGGATCAACCGGCTCAGCAACGAGGAACTCACGTACATTACCGACATGATCCGGAAAGGGGAGGAGAGCATGGGATGTATGCCGGTGGAGGATGTGGAGGCCCTCGTGAAGATCGTCCACGACCGTTTGTCCCCGGAAACAGCAAAAAACATCATCTCGGCATATGAATCCGGGCATGAATGCGGGCATTGACCTGTCGATGAAAGAGAATCCCCCCCAAATCACAGCATTTCCCAGTTCCACGGTCCAGAAACGCGTGGCCGCGGCGGTTGCCCTGGGAAAATCCGGTAATCCCTCTGCCATCCTGCCACTGACGCAATCCCTGTCCGACCCGCATTGGAAAGTCCGGCGGGAAAGCGCACAGGCCCTTGGGCGTCTTAACGATGGAGATGCCGTTCCTGCACTCATATCCGCACTCAATGACCCTGAACCGGAGGTACGGGCCGCCGTCATAGCCGCTCTCGGCAGGATACGGGACCGGCGGGCGACCGGTGCGCTCATATCCTGCCTGAAGGATGCCGATGAACGGGTGAGGATCGGGGCTGCCGGGGTGCTGGGGAAACTGGGCGATCCCCGGGCCATCGAACCCCTGGGTGCGCTCGCACAGGATCCTTTCTCGGATGTAAGGGAAGCTGCGGAGAATGCAGTCGGAAGGCTCATGAAAAAAAGAAATTCAGCCCGTTAATTCCCTTTTTTCTGCAGAGAGGATCCGAGACGCGGCTGCCATCCCTATTCTTTTTATCCCTTCGCGGCTACACTGTTGTTATACAAAATGAGGTCGTCCCATGCCGGAAAAACCATCTGTGACCGAGCTCCTCACGAACTTTTTCTCTCTCGTTCCCCTTGTGCTCTACACCATCGTCGCAATCATGCTCACGATTATTGCAGTCTTTTCTCTTTATGACTCTGCCATTGTGATCTACCAGCTTATCGTCCCCCCGAGTGTTCCGGTCAACCTCACCAGCGTCATCAACACCCTGCTCCTCACGATCACGATCATCGTACTGTTCGAGACCGTTACCGTGTATTTCAGGACAAAACATGTTGAAGTGCGGGCATTGCTTGTCGCAGGTCTGACCGGTATGGTACGACACGTTCTCGTCTACAACATGGAAGGCACCGATCCGGTGACCATGTTTGCAACCGGCGCCCTGCTGGCAGTCCTTATCGCGGGAATCGTTCTCGTCAAACCCGAACCCCGCAACTGACCCCCTGAATTCATTTTTTCCGGTATCGTTCCACTTTCCCCGCGTGAGGGTTTTTATGGTTATATACCGAACAACTTGCAAGGGAGCGTGAGGCAATACCGGGCATCATCGAGGCAAAGGACTTAAAAAAGACCTTTGGCAATACCATCGCGGTCGATGGGATAGCTTTTTTTGTGAAAAAGGGGGAGGTCTTCGGATTTCTCGGACCGAACGGCGCCGGCAAGACGACGACCATGAAGATGATCGCCTGTGTCTCGCCGAAAACCTCGGGAACCCTCATCGTGCTCGGCATGGACCCGGATGAGGCCCCGGCCAAAATCAAGGCGGGACTCGGTGTTGTCCCGCAGGAGACCAATCTCGACCCTGACTTCACCTGCTACGGTAATCTGTTCACGTACGCACGGTATTTCGATATTCCTGAAGCGGCTGCCGCAAAAAAAGCGGATGAACTGCTGGAGTTCGTCCAGCTTACGGAGAAACGGGATATTACCGTAGAAAAATTATCCGGCGGCATGAAACGCCGCCTGATCCTTGCACGGGCCCTTGTCAATAATCCTGACATCCTCATTCTCGATGAGCCGACCATCGGGCTTGACCCGCAGGCCAGGCACCTGATCTGGGAGAAACTCCGTGCTCTTCAGGCACAGGGGAATACCATCGTGCTCACCACTCACTATCTTGACGAAGCGGCCAGGCTCTGCGACCGGCTTGTCATCATGGACAATGGCAGGATCCTCGTGGAGGGCACACCCGCGAACCTCGTAAGGGAACATGCAGGACGCGAGATAGTCGAAGTGGAGAAAAGTGCGGAAGTAGTGTCATGCCTCCAGGATCTGCAGATACCCTACGAGGTGGCCGGTGATATGATACAAGTTGCAACGGAATCTTCCCGCGATGTCGCAAGGATCCTGCTTGACCGCTGCCGTCCGGAGAAGGTAATCACACGCCCGGCAACGCTCGAGGATGTGTTCCTGAAACTGACCGGGAGGAAACTCCGGGAGTGATTATGCCGCATATCCTGTCAATTCCTCCCGTGAGCCGGCGCGCCATAAAAGTATGGCACCGGAACATGACGGTATTCGCCCGCACGTGGCAGGTCAATTTCTTCCCGCCGCTTGTTGAGGCGCTTCTCTACCTGTTTGCGATCGGTATGGGGATCGGCTCCTATGTGAAAGAGATTGCGGGTATACCCTACATGGCATTCATCGCCCCGGCCATCCTCGCCATCGCGGTCATGAACTCTGCGTTCTTCGAATGTACGTACGGATCGTTCGTCCGGATGTATTACCAGAAAAGTTTTGATGCCATGATTGCGACACCCCTCTCGATAGAGGATGTGATCGCGGGAGAACTGCTCTGGGGTGCTACCCGGAGTGTGATCTATGTCGTTATCATGCTGCCGGTACTTGCCGTTTTCGGCGTGATCTCCCTGCCCCTCGCACTGCTTGCAATACCCCTTGCTTTCCTGGGAGGGCTGATGTTTGCAGGTATCGCCATGTGCTTCACGGCTGTCACCCCCGGTATCGATACCCTGAACTACCCCATGTTCCTCTTCATTACCCCCATGACGCTCTTCTCAGGCACGTTCTTTCCGCTCACGCTCCTGCCGGTTGCCCTCCAGTATATCGCGCTCGCCCTGCTGCCACTCACCCACCTCGTGGCAATCATGAGGATGTTTACGCAGGCAACGGTTTCACCGGTTTTACTGCTGCATCTTGCATGGATCATCATGGTCACAATTCTCTGCTGCATTGCTGCAATCAACCTGATGCGGAGACGCCTGATTGTCTGAGAGAAGTGATATACCTGGTGCGCTGATACCGGGATCCTCCTGTTGTCAGATTTTAAAAACAAAAAAGAGGATGAGACCGGGGGGATTGGTCTCATTGTTTCTTTAACAGGGATTCCCTAAGACCCTGTCATACCACGCCGGGACCAGTTGTTCCAGTTGTACCGGTGATCCCGGAATCCTGAGTATCCTGATCCTTCCGGATGATCTTGAGAACATAGAGCACTTCGTCCTCAACTACCTGCTGCATAGCGATCCCGGCCGAATAATTCCGGCCGGCAAACCGTTCCTGTACCTCGGAAAGTCCGGTCAGAGACGATATCAGGAGCAGGATTCTCCCGCCGGGCGCAAGGACATCCCCGACATTCCGGGCAAACCGTTCTATCACTGCACGCCCGCTCTTCCCGCCATCAAGGGCGTACTCGAGCCAGTCATCTATCCGCTCTTCCGGTTGCGTAGGGAGGTAGGGTGGATTGAACAGGACGAGGTCGAAGGATCCCCTGATACCCGTGAAAAGGTCGGTTCGTACCACATCAATACCAGCCTTGCCGGCACAGAGGACTGCGTGGGGATTGATATCGGTTGCCACAACGCGAGTGATACGGGCAATCTCTGCTGCGATCAGACCTGAACCTGTCCCCACTTCCAGAACACGGTCACCGGGCCGTACCTCGGCTCTGGCTGCAGCCAGCAGCAGCAGGGTGTCGGCTTCCGGCGAATAGACCTGGCGGCTGTCGTACTTCATGTGCAGGGAAGGATTGGACGGGGAAAACAAAAAGAGATTTCCTGATACCGGCATGGCAGATCATTTCCCTGCGTGAGAGTCGCCGATTTGCCAGTATCACATAAACCTGCCGGAAGTTTATACCTGTAAAATACTTTATTTCCCCCTTTTTTCATTAAAAGAGAATCACCTACCGTGGAATACAGGAAACAGGAAGAGTACCGGTATGATAGGAGCAGAAAAAAGCCGGATACTGTATCAAATTATAATCCGACAGAAAATCCGAATACCTCTTCATTCCGTTATCGCATCATGGAATATCCCCCAATCTCTGTCCGCAGTATACCGTGCATAATTCCGGCGGGCACGTTCCGGGGAGGTATTGGCATAACAGTATGCGCAAAGGTGCATGCAGGTGGAATACTGCCCGATATCTTTTGACACGATACACCGGCAGGTGTTCCGCTGGCCCGGGTCCTTCAGCTGTCATGATGGATCGGCAACAATTGCCATGCCGCCAAGGGTCTGCTGGTTATCCGGCTGCAGGAAATCCATGAGGTTCCGGTCATTTCCGAACTCCTCCATCATCAGGTCATAACTGATACACTGCCCCCTTCCGATACCGAAACGGAAGAGATCCTGTCCTTCCGCACAGGCCGACAGGGAGAGATCCCACCGCTTGTTCAGGGAGGCCAGACCCGTGCAGAACTCCCCCATTTCATCATCGGCAAATTCCCGGGCACCAGTGAGCCCTCCATCCCGCAGGTTACGCCGGACTTTTGGATATTTTTCAATATCCACGAAACTGAAGACCAGCCGTTTGGTATAAGGAGCAATACGGTCACCGACAATACGGATCTTCTCCAGCAGATCGCTGACGGAAATATCATCTGCAAGGATAAGAGGATCAAACCGCCATATGACCCGGCCTTTCCCGATGCTCCGGGAGAGCCGGATAAATGTTTCAATACGTTCACCGGCAGGAGGCACGCCGGGTTCGAGCCGATCATTATCGTAATCGTTCAGCGTAAACAGGAAGTAATAGTTATAACCCATACGGTCAAGCCTAGCGAGATGAGGAAAAAACGGTGCCGGGTTTTTGGACCAGAAAACAAACACCCGGGTCTTTTCAAAGGAGACATAGAGCGGGATGCCACCGAACGGGCTCTTCCATTTTACGTACCCGGCTGCAAGGCGTACCATGAACCAGTCGGCATAAAATGCCGGGATATCGGTCGAGCGGCTGGCAGAGACGATCAGCGGGGCGATCGCTTCAACCCTGCTGTTTTGTAATGGATCTGCCGGATCGGTTACCGTGAGCGGGATCTTCTCCCAGCCTTTCCATCTCATGGCAGAATATGCTGGAATTTTCTGAATTATAACAATTATGGAAAATGCTTTGGATAGATGGATATGAAAAAATAATAGTCACTTTACAAAGATGAAAATCGAAAATAATCATTTTTTTAGGTAAGACTCGCGCTTCAGGACTTCTCTGAGTCGTCGAATTCCGAAGATCGGCTAAAGCCCCCCTTTCTCATTATCGAGGTTCCTTCGGAACCTCTCAGATTCCGCAGGAATGAAAGGGGAGCAGAACTATCAGGTTCTTGAAGGCACGGTAGGGCAGGAAAGTGCAATAAAACGTATTTGATTCGCCGGGGGCCGGGGTTCATCGTAAGACAATTACACTATTTCTGAAATATCACGGGATATTTGCAATCGTGGCAAAATCTTCCAGATATAATGCCTCGGGCCGGCTGGTGAGAATCTCATCCGGCAATGCTGCTATGGCCCGGTCCACCCAGACCGGAGAAAGCATGCTGCCCACAGATCCTTTCAGGCAGTTCCGCACGGTCTTCCGCCGATGGGAAAAGAGTGCCCGTACCATATCCGCGTACAGGCGCCGGTCATTTATTGGGAAGAGTGGTTCGCGGGGAAATATCTTCACTACGGTGGAATGCACCTGAGGCCGTGGCGAGAAACACTGTGGCGGCAGGCGGAAGCACAGCTGCACCGCCGCGTAGGTCTGGACCATGATGGACAGGCGCCCGCAGTCTTTGGTCCCGGCTTTTGCAACCATCCGCTCGGCAAACTCGCTCTGGTACATCAGGACTGCAACGGAAAAACCGGCATCAAGGAGCCGGAATGTGATCTTGGATGACGCTGAATAGGGCAGGTTGGAAACACTCAGGTCGAACGGGAGGATCTCGCACCGGGTTGCATCGCCGTGCTGTATGGTGAGCTGTCCCTTTGCAATTTCTTTGGAGAAGGTTTCGGCGAGCTGCTCGCACAGGATGCTGTCAAGTTCGATCGCATGGACGGTTGCACCCCGGTCAAGCAGGGCACGGGTGAGTGCACCATTGCCCGGCCCGATCTCGAGCACCCGCCTGCCCCGGACATCCTCCAGATCCGCAATCCGTTGTATCGCATGCGGGTCGATGAGGAAGTGCTGGTCGTGGAATGCTTTCATCGCGATGTGAAGATGTGGTATTTTACATCTTTATCCTCAAGCTCTTCAAGGATACGCGCCTGAATCATCTTCTCCGGGTGCGGGATCGATTTGATCCGGGCCGATATATCGGCAAAACTCTCGAACGGCTTCTTGTTACGGGCCTCAAGGATCTCCCACATGAGTTTCTTACCGATACCCGGGAGCAGGTGAAGCATGTGGAGCTTGGGCGTTATGGAGATGGACTTATTGAAGAACGTGACAAAGTCCTGCTCACGGCTCTTTATTACTTCCTCGATAACAAAGGGGAGCTCCCCCTGTGCCGTGTGCGTCAGCTCCGCATAGCCGATACGGCGTTTCACACGTTCTATCTTATCGCGCTCGGCATCGCCGATATACACATTCTCATGGAGATCAATCGCTGCCGCGAGTTTCGGGACGAGCTCGAGAAGCTTGAACTGCTCTATTCCCATGGCCTGCACAACCGGCTCCCGCTTGAACGTGGGGCGGGGATCCTCGGCATGCCCCTTCATGAGCACATCCAGTACTATCGCATTGACCTCTTTTTTCTCGACTTTCATGGCACACCTCAGAAGTGTGTCGTTACCGTCTCGATGATCTTGTCGATCTCTTCAGGCGTGAGCGTGAAACGCTCCTTGGCAAAGATCGCCCGTACCTCATCGCGGGTTTTTGGCATGATGTTCGCGATGCGGTAGGCGATCTCCGGCTTCATCTTTTCCATCTGTACGAGCTCAGATACGAGATCCCGCGATTTTTCCGGGGTTGTCTTTGCAAGCTGATTGGCATGCTCGATACTGCGCCGGAACTCGTATGACATTTCCTTCTCGGCTGCTATCCGTTCCGCCTCGACACCGGTCAGGACGGAGCGCATCTCCGGGAGCGTAACCTTCTCTTCGCTAATGATACCCTTTACTTTCATGCCAATCACCTGACAGTGAATTTACTTTTGTGCTTTTAGATGTTGTGGTCTGGCAATGACGATCTTATCGGCGTCGCCATCGCGAATGGTGAGCATCCACGCCCGCCCACGCTGACCGAGTATGGTTCCGGTTAACCCATGGAAACGGCGGTGGGGCATTCCCTTCTGGACGCTGGGATTACAGACAATGTGCACCCGGTCGCCAACCTCAAATCTCTGGATAACGCAGGTGCATGGTGGCAGCCCGCGTTCTCGTAAATCTTTCTTGAATTTATACCGTGTTTTCTTTCTTGGACCATTGTGATGTGCCATGTTATTCTCCCTCCTTTGCTCCTTCCACCTGCGTGACGTCGAGGCTGGTGACGTGAGCCTTTCTTTTCAGGATCTCGGCAAGACTTGGGATGGTTCTGCCAGAGTCCCCGGATACGAGTTCCTTGATGTAGAGGCCGGCTTCGCCCAGGACTTCGACAACAAATCTGCCGTCCTGTTCCCCTGCTAACCCGATATCCAGGACTTTTCGCTCACGGATCTTATCTGCTCTCCGGTGAGCAACCCTCTCGGGCGTGCGCTGNNGATAATTCGCCGTCAACCTCGACCAGGATCCTGTATTTTTTATGCGCTTTGTTTGATTTAAGGGTTTCCACCTCCGCACGGTCAGCCCAGCGTTTGATCGCCACAGAAACCCGCCCTTCCGCGGTCCGGTTGATTGCCGCTTCGAGGTTAACAAGGTCCACGGACCGTTTTTTCGGGGCAACAACCTCAAGGATGAACGGCCGGCCGGTTCCGATCATCCGGGCATCGACATCCTCACGGCCGGCCCCGTGCAGCACGGCATTTTCCGCATCGAAAATCTCGATGACCGGTCTCCCGATCAGCTCCTCCACGGAGTCGAGATACTGGGCTCCGGTGAAGTTGCACTTCTCGCACCCCCTGCCCTTGCAGGCACGACAGTCCCAGTGGGTCTGGGGAATGCCCCGCTCGAATTTCTGGTACCTGCCATAGAAGAAGACCGAGTTGACCTGCACCTCAACGGTCGCTGCAGAGGGGTCGAGAATGATCACCACATCGGGTTTCTTGAAATCAACGACCTTGCCAATCCGCGCCGAAACTGCCTTGCCCACCTCCCGGTTCACTTCCGATTTGAAGGGCTCCGGATCTGTCAGCGACAGGTCGCTCCAGACCATCTCCTCGTTCTCGGCAATCAGCGGGGGCACCCGGCAGCCGACCAGGTGGGTTTTGAACTCAAGGTCTTTTACCGCGTCCACGACCCGGTCGGCCCAGAGGGGAACAGAATCAAAGAAGTTGCCGCAGACCCAGCAGGTGCCGCTGAACTGCGTGTAGGGCTGGTTCTCCGCAAGAGCAAGGGTTATTTTCAGTCCCCTCCCGCGTTCATCATTGGAGAGCCCGTGGGAGCGTTTCCCGAAGAACCGCCCGAGACAATGATCGCAGATCTCGCCATATGCAAGGATCGCTTTTGCCTGTTCGTTTATGTCCATCCGCAAGTCCTCCGGTCCAGTTCGTTGTGTACGAGGGTTATCGTATGATCGGCATGCAGGCACTTCGGCCCCACGGAATACCGGGGGCAGTCACGGACCAGGTTTTCTTCCTCGTCCGTGAAGTTCAGGTGGTCCGAGAGCAGGAACGCATCCGGCAGGCACTCAGCCTTCCGCAGATCCGTCCCTTTCTCGTCCAGCACGCCAAACACATGTTCGGCAATAAGCCGCTCGAGACCGCCTTTCCGGATGAAGACCCCCTGCGCACCCTCGCGGAACTCGCTCCCGCAGGGTGTGTCGATGACCTTCTTGATAAGGGATGCCGCACTCCGCTCATCGGGAGAGAGAGACCGTACCAGTGCACCGGAGAACTTCACGGTCTTTGGCCCGGCCGGTTCCCCGCAGAGGATGAGGTAACAATCCACGTCCCTGCGCAGGTCATGCGAGAGGAAGAGTGCGGTATTCACGCACCGGCAGAGTATATCCATCCGCCCCCCGCTGCCCGGCAGGTCGGAAAGCGAGAAGCCCCCGTCCGTCCGGGCAAGGTGCCCGATTACCGCAAACGAGGTCATCTTACTGCATTCCGGAGAAGCGTTTCATCAGGCGCTGCATGTTGAACTTCCCGCCGCTTGCGCCCCGCAGACCCTTGAGGGTCCGCTGCATCATNNTGGGCAATCCGCTGCATGCGGGAACTGTTGATCAGGGAGGGGTCATCCAGCTCTTTGGGGGTCATCGAGTCCATGATGATCCGGTAGCGGACCATCTTGGTGCTGGTCACATCGTAGACCCCTTCGGGAAGCTCCATATTCCCGAGCGGGAGCATGCCCATGATCTGCTTTAAGGGGCCCATCTTATTCAGGGCTTCGAGCTGTTTGTACATGTCGCGGAGGGTGAACTTGCCTTTCATCATCGCGTTCATGTCCACGTCTTCGGGTTTGATCGCCTCGCTCGCCTTCTCCATCAGGGCTTTGAGGTCCCCCATCCCGAGAAGACGGGAGATAAACCCGTCGGGATCGAAGCGTTCGAGATCTTCAATCGTCTCGCCACTGCCAATAAATGCGATACCGCTCTTAGTCTCGGCCACCGCGGACATGGCACCGCCACCTTTCGCAGTCCCGTCCATCTTCGTGATGATTACACCATCGATATTGATGGCCTCGTGGAAACGGCGTGCCTGTTCGCTTGCCTGCTGGCCGAGTGCTGCATCGATCACGAGCCAGCGGTGGTTTGCTTTCGTGAGGTTGTTTAAGTCGATTATTTCCTTAATCAGGTCCGCTTCAAGCGCGTGCCTCCCCTGGGTATCGACAATGATCAGTTCCTGATCTTTTAAGGCTGCAAATCCTTCGCGGGTGATTTTCAGGGCATCCTTTTCCTGCGGATTGCCATAGCAGGGGATATGGATACGGGTACACAGGGTCGAGATCTGGTCAAAGGCCCCGGGACGGAACGTATCGGCACAGATCACCCCGACTTTCATACCTTTCTTCTGGAAATAGCGGGCAAGCTTGGCAGTCGTCGTGGTCTTGCCGCTGCCCTGAAGTCCGGCCATGAGAATCGTCTGGGGCTCGAGCCTGACATCGGTGGATGCCCAGACCAGCCGTACCAGTTCCTGGTATACAATACGGAGTACATGCTCGCGAACAGTCATCCCCTTGAGAGGCTCTTCCTCAAGGGAACGTGTGCGTACGGCCTTGGATAACTCCATGACGAGCTTGACATTGACGTCAGACGATATCAGTGCCCGCTGGAGGTCTTTTACCAGCTCGTCAACTGCAGCCCGGTCGATCACCGTCTTACCGGCAAGCTTCTTGAGTGCGTCCTTGAGGGAGGTCGAGAGTCCGTCAAGCATCAGGCATCACCCAGCAGTTCCTCGACGATCTGTGCCGGTTCAAAGGGGGTGATATCATCGTAGGACTGGCCGGTGCCGATGAACATGAGTGGCTTTCCTATCGTGTGGGCGATCGAGATCGCTGCACCGCCCCGGGAGTCCATGTCTGCCTTGGTGAGGACCACGGCGTCTGCCCCAATCGTCCTGTCAAACTCAAAAGCACGGGTCACGGCATCGTTGCCTGCAACCGCTTCATCCACATAAACCACGAGGTCGGGTTTCATGACCCGCTTTATCTTGTCAAGCTGGCTCATCAGGTTCGCCTTGTTATGGAACCTGCCGGCAGTATCTGCAAGAACCACATCGATCTTATGCGAGGTTGCATACTGCACCGCATCAAAGAGTACTGCCGACGGGTCGCCACCTTCCGGGTGCTGGATGATCTTGATCCCGAGCCGTTGGGCATGGACGCCGATCTGCTCGATGGCACCGGCACGGTAAGTATCGCCGGCACCGATCACGACCGAGAAACCCTGCTTTTTTAAGTAGGAGCCGATCTTGGCAACCGTTGTGGTCTTACCGGTCCCGTTCACGCCGGTGAACAGGATCCTGACCGGCCGGGGGTGAGTCCGGATATAGCCGAGGAGGTCAAAGCCTTTACCCAGCACATCGAGCAGTGCAGCCCTGAGCGCACCGACTACAAGAGAATCCACGGACTCGCCAAGTTTGCGGTGCTTCCCGACCAGGCTTTTTCTCAC
>PMKW01000072.1:22026-23506 GCA_003157895.1 Methanoregula sp.
TCCGATACGATCAGCTCGCGCTCGATTATGAGGACCTTGAACTTATCAACAATAGTCGGCTGTGCAGTGGTTTTTGGGGGAACTGCGGTTTTTTCCTTCTCCGGGGCATATTCCTGCCCTGACCCACCGGTCCCGTCACCGGCCGGCGCCGTTATGACCGTCTGGATGCTTGAGCCCAGCCGGCTCCGGGCAGCCTGCAGCTTTGTTTTAAGTCCCCCGAACATAGAGAGAAGATCCCCGCATTATTCCTGACCGGCAGCCATAGACTGCTGGTACCCGGCCTCAAGTCTTTTTTCGATCTCGTTCATCTGGGAACGGAGACGATCGAGAGTCTCGGCCACTTTCTTCTGGGAGGCCTCCATCTCCATGATCCGCTCTTTTAAGAACTCAATCGCGTCCTTGTTTTTCCGCTCGACAATAACTTCGGCACCGATTGCAAGCATCACTTTATCCGGCTCGAGTATCTTTGCCCGGACACTCGCTCCGGCACCGATCTGGAGGAGGACAACCCCGTCCTCTGTTGCCATCATGCCTTCAAGGGTCTCGATGGCTGCATGGGCCTCCATCCGGCCGTTTTCCAGCATCTCAAGCTGGCTGATAAAAATCTCTGCCTGCTGCCCGTATTCCTTCAGATAATTCTGAAGCGTCATCAGTTCGCGCTGGTCCATTGGTTGCATCGTGTCTGCCAAAATCTGCCACCCCGTTTTCCGGTATTGGATAAAATAATCCTGACTCCTGATATGTATGTCCTCCGGTATCATAAATACATCATGGTAGGGCAAAGTATGCTCCCGGGCGGGGAGGAACTCATGACCGGAAACTTCACGATTCTCATAATTATATAACATTTCAGGAACAAAACTGGACAGCAGATATACGAAAAAGCGGAGGGTCGCGGTGGAGTTCAAAAACAAGGTCCTGATCATCGGGTATGGTGCGGTTTCAAAATGTATGCTTCCTATCCTGCTGCGGCATGTGAACATCCCTCTTGAATGTATCACCATCATTGACTTCAAGGACAAGTCCGCAGATCTCAAAGCCTGGACTACCGGGGGGCTCTGTTTTTTCAAGAAGAAGATCACCCAAAAAAACTTAACCGAGGTCCTCGCAGAATATCTTGCACCCGGTGGACTTTTAATCGATTTAGCCTGGAACATCGACTGCTGCGAAGTTGTCCAGTGGTGTCATGACAATAACATTCTCTATGTCAATACTTCCGTGGAAGCCTGGGACCCCGATGCTGACATCCAGACCGCGAGCCCGTACGAGAAAACCCTGTATTACCGGCAGATGAAACTCATCGAGCTGACCAAAGACTGGAAGGATGCCACAACCTGTGTTGTGGATCACGGGGCAAACCCGGGCCTCATCTCCCATTTTGCCAAGCAGGGGCTCGTGGATATTGCACGGCGGATGATTGCCGACAGGATCGCAAAAGATCCCGGGAAGATTGAACGCCTCATCCAGAATCAGGACTTTG
>PMKW01000174.1 GCA_003157895.1 Methanoregula sp.
CCGGTCCTTGAACGAGCCGGAGGGATTCATTCCCTCGTGTTTGGCGTACAGGTGCTTAAGACCCATCTCTTTACCAAGACGTTCGAGATGGTACAGCGGTGTACCCCCCTCCTGTAAGGTAATCGGCGGGATGGTTACGGGCAGCAGTTCTTTGTACCGCCAGACCGAGAGTGGCCGGTTGTTCCAGGTTTCCCGCTTCACGGACAGGGTATCGAGCGGGTATCTGACCGCGAGGAGATGCCCGCATTTTTTGCAGTTATAGATGATCTCGTCAGCGGGGAAGGTGGCTCCACAGTTGACGCATGCGAGATGATACATGAGGATCTTTTGGCCGGCTGAATACATATAGGCGTGCGGTTCTTCCTGAGGACGTTAAAAAGGTACAACCGGATTATTGAAAAGAAAACAGATCAGTTCCCGCTGTTCTCACGTGAGAGTGCGCGGTAGAGTGCGTCCTTCCGGTCTTGTTCCACCGGGAACTGGAGGCGGGCTGTTGTAATTATCGCGGGATCGAGATCCGTAAAGACCAGCTGTTCCGTCTCGTTCGCCCTGCTGATGATAGTGCCCTGGGGATCAGCGGTCATGGAATTACCAGAATAGGATTCGATCGGAGTCTGGCCGGTTGTATTCACGCCAGTGATATACATCTGGTTTTCCAGGGCTCGTGCCTGGATAAAGAGCTCCCAGTGCCTGCTGCGTATATGCGGCCAGGCTGACGGGACAAAGACAACCTGCACACCCTTTTGGGCATAGATACGGAAGATATCAGGGAACCTCAGATCATAACAGATGGCAATACCACAGGTTAGTGAGTCAAAGGTAAACACGCCAAGATCTGTACCCGGGGAGTTTCCTTCATCCTCGTGCCCGGATGAGAACAGGTGCATCTTTGCATACGTTGAAAGGATCCCGCCATCCCTTCCAATAGCAACAGCAGTATTTTTCGGGAGGGGTGTATCTGCCTGCCGGAAGGATCCCAGGATACCGATCCCGTATTCTTTCGCATATGCCTGAAGGGATGATACGATGCTTCCGTCAATATCCTGAATATTTTTCCGTGGCTGAGGATCCCAGCCGGTTGCAAACTGCTCGGGAAAGCAGATGAAGGCTGCACCGGAAGCCGCAGCGTGCCGGATAAACATACCTGCCTTTTCAAGCGTCTTTTCCGGCTCTTCCCAGATGCTCGCGATCTGGGCACTGCAAATCCGGACTACAGAAGGGTTCTTCATACAGGAGCCTTTTTATCGTCGGGAGGGTTTTTCAATATACCGAACACAATCAGGGTGGCGCTGAGAACGATCAGCACTGCACTCATGAGCAGCAGGAACGGGAAAGAGTAATCAGTTCTCCTGAGAACCTTTCGCCAGTGAGAGTACTGGCAAAGGTTATTCTGTTCCCGGTAAACACCAGCCCGACCGATGAAAGGTCTCCCGACATGCATACCTATCCGCCTGCCAGCAGGGGAAATGCAGACCTGATCCCGGTGAGGACAAACTGCACGGCAATGGCAATGAGCAGCATACCCATCAGGCGGTTTATTGCCCGGTATTCCCGCTGGCCGACTTTTGACATGATATAATCTGAATTCTTCATCATATAATAGGTAATCACGATAGAGAGAATGATCGAAACGAAAACCACACCGACTGCAAGCGGTGAGAGGGGGATCGCTTCGTTCATCAGGACGATGGTGGTGGTGATCGCACCCGGCCCGGCGATCATGGGGATCGCAATCGGCATCATCGCAATATCTTCCATATCCGTGGATTCGTATTTTTCTGTTGCCGTAAGTTTGGTACGGGATGTCTTGGCATAGACCATTTCCATACCGATCCCGAACAGGAGAATCCCCCCGGCAATGCGGAATGCCTCAAGGCTGATCCCGAAAAGCTGGAGTATCCATGCTCCGAGAACGGCAACAAAGAGTAAAATGAAAATGGCAAACCGGCAGGAGTCCCGGGCAATAGTATCACGTATCGGCTTGTCAAGGTTTGTGGTAAGGGAGACATAGATCAGGGTTGCACCGAGTGGGTTTACAATGATCAGAATAGAGGATATTGCCAGCAATGCAAAACTGAGGACATCTCCTGCCATTAAGGATAGTGCAGTCGCAAAGGGTAATAGAGATTATGGTAAGATTGCTCTCAATTCTATAAAAATCGAAGAACCCAGACGGATTCTTCTCCACTCCTAATCTCGCTTCAATCGATTACCCGATTTCAAAGAANNTTCTCGTCCTTTTGGTTCTTCGAATCATTCGGATAAAAAAAATCAGTATTCATACAACACGGACTCGTCAATCCGCGTGTAGGTGGAGATTTCTATGGGTTTGAAATGAATGCCAATCTCGCGGGCGGCACTCTCCGGTGAATCGGATCCATGAATGACATTACGGCCGATATCTAGACCATAGTCACCACGGATCGTCCCGGTTGCCGCTTCCTGCGGGTTTGTTGCGCCGATGGTCTTCCGGGCAACACTGACCGCATTGCGTCCTTCCCAGACCATGAGGAAGACGGGCCCTCCCATAATGTACTGCTTGAGAGACGGGAAGAATGGTTTTGAGAGATGTTCCCTGTACTGGTCGGTAACCCGCGGTTCGGGTAACTTCTCGAACCGGGCTGCAACAAGTTTCAGTCCCTTCTTTTCAAGCCGGGATATGATCTCGCCCACAAGACCACGCTGGACACCATCGGGCTTGACCATGACGAAGGTGCGGTCCATAGGAAATTTCACTCCTTCTTAGCGGCAGCTTTCCTGCTGGCGGCTGTCCATTCAACCCGGCGGGGAACCCTGCCGAGCTTGTGGTTGTTCTCACACTTGGTGCTGCAGAAGAAAAAGATGGTTCCGTCCTTTTTCACGAGCATCTTGCCGGTGCCCGGCTCAAGCTGGACACCACAGAAGGTGCAGACATGCTGTTCGACCATTCCTTACCGCCTCGACATTTTCTTTGCTTCNNACCTGCATTGCCTCACCGTGCATGCCGGTTGAGCCAACAACCTCGATTACTTCTGCCGGCGTTGCATCGTCTGCCATGCTAATAACCTCACGCCTTCAGCGCGGCAAGCTGCTTTGCAAGATCGTCGATCGTTTCCTTTGCCTTGCCGGGCTTTATAATGGCTGCTGCCGCAGAACCTACATCGAGACCACTGGCGGCACCGATGTCGTTCTGCTTGTTGATGAAGATATACGGGATCTTCTTCTCGTCACAAAGAGGGCCAAGGTGCATGACGATCTCTTCGGGTTC
>PMKW01000107.1 GCA_003157895.1 Methanoregula sp.
TGGCAGCTACACCCACCTGCACCCCGTTGCAAGTAAGGGCATGTTCCGGTATTTTGTCGGGCTGTGCAAAAAGAAGCACTGAACCCGGTCCTTTGGCGGACCCGGGAAAATAAGCGGGTCATCCTCCGGCAGCCGGGCCGGATCAGATTACTGCTGGACTGGCGGAGTATCGCTGAAGACCGCAGTACCCTGATTACCGACAACGGTTTTTTTCTTCAGGGTTAGCTGCGGCGTTTCCCCGGTAGCCGCAACCTCCGTTTCAGGAATGATCTTCGAAAGGGATTCGAGCAGTCCGGGAGCCACAGAATTATTTGAAGCCCCGACAGAGGCACCGGCAGGATTCATGAAAATAAATACCCCGATGATGACCACAATGATAAGAATTACCAATGCGATACCAATTGCCGACTTAGGGTATGATCGGGAATGTCCGGGGCGGACTGCCCGGGGTTGTACTGGTACTGCGGCCGGATCCACCCGGGACCTGGCTGCCGTGATCTGCGGCGGACCTTCTCTGAGGTCCGCCCCGATCCGTACTTTCCTTCCCTGAATCCTTTGTTCCTGTACCCTTCCGGTGGGTTCAATATCCTCAAGAGCTGTTCCGCATTTTTTACAATAGAAGAGACTGGTTCCGAAGTTCTCAAAACCGCAGCGGGGACAACCCTTCGATGGTCTCGCTGGAGGAACCGATGGCAAGATCTGTGCGGGCGCTGACAGCGGCGAACCGCACCTGTCACAGAATCGTGATTGTGCGTCGGCCTGCATTTTCCCGCACCTCCGGCAGACCGGGAGATCGGGTAATTCGGCCGGCAGCTGCGTCCCGCACTTGTGACAAAAAAAGGATGCACCGGCCGGAACGGGAGCACCGCATTTTTTGCATATCCTGCTCATTGTTTTTCCCTCAAGAATTCACTATGCACCGGGTGGTGGTTAAGCATTTGCTCCGTACCAATACGATGGCTCGTATTTCTGCAAAGAAACCAAAGGAGATACGCCATGGTACCCTCAGGTTTTCCGGTTAAAAGAAAAAACTACAAGAACCCCTGCATCGCATGAACAAGTATGATCATCTATATTGATGGGAAGTACCTTCCGGAAGACCAGGCAAAAATATCGGTTTTCGATCACGGGTTCCTGTATGGCGATGGTGTCTTTGAAGGCATCCGTGCCTACAACGGGAAAGTTTTCCGGCTCAAGGAACATATTGACCGGATGTACGATTCGGCAAAAACGATCGATCTTGTCCCCCCGCTGACAAAGGATGAGATGACAGAGGTTATCTGTGAGGTTCTGCGGAAGAATAAGCTTGACAACGCCTATATACGCCCGATCATCAGCCGCGGTCACGGCGATCTCGGCCTTGACCCGCGCAAATGCCCGAAACCCACGGTCGTGGTTATTGCCGTCACGTGGGGAGCGATGTATGGCGACCTGTATGAGAAGGGACTCAGGGCGATCACGGTCTCTGTCCGCCGCAACCCTGCCTGCGCCCTGCCCCCCAATGTGAAGAGCATGAACTACCTTAACAATATACTTGCCAAGATCGAGGCCAATTACAAGGGAGGCGACGAGGCGATCTTCTTTGATACCAATGGTTATATCTCGGAAGGGAGCGGGGACAACCTGTATATAGTCAAGAATGGCGAGATTATTACTCCACCGACCCTTAATAATCTGCGCGGGATCTCCCGGATGGTAATTCTCGAGATTGCTAAATCACTGGGAATCACGGTAAAGGAGCAGGATCTCGGGTACTTTGATCTTTACACTGCCGATGAGCTGATCTGCTCCGGTACTGCTGCTGAAGTTGCCCCGATAACCTGGTGTGACGGCCGCGTAATCGGCAGCGGGAAACCCGGGCCGGTGACCCGGCAGCTGATGGCCGCGTTTAAAAGGGTCACGGAAACGGAAGGGTATCCCATCCATAAAAAATAACTTTTTAGAGGAACTCCAAATCACACTTCAGGACATTATCTGAGTATCCAGAAAAAATATTATTGGCGTTTTTGCATTGGCGGATGGAACGGTAACCGGTGAGCCCCATTTTTTTCTTATTACCGAATGGTAAAATATGGTTTCAATGCCAGGATCTTTCCCATGACCGGGTTCCATAACCTATTTATGACGTGAGGTAAAATCAGTATGAACACGTCGCTGCTATAGTGTAGTCCGGCCAATCATGCGGGCCTTTCACGCCCGCGACTGGGGTTCGAATCCCCATAGCAGCACTTTGCCGCTGATGGTTCTTTTCTTTTTGGTGTTTTTCCGGAAGTAATATTGAATCGTGCATCACCCGCTGCAGTTTTATGAATCGCGTCTTTATCGGATATATAATGCGAGTATTGCCGACAGAATAGGTTTTTTTCACTACTAAAAAATGGAAATTAACCATACCTATATCAGATACCAGCACCAAATTTCGGCATTCAAAAAAAGCAATAAGGAAGTACGAGTATGAAACGATCCTCTCTCTTTGTCTGTCTGGTCCTCCTGCTGGTTGTAACGGTAATACCGGCTGCCGCATCGCCGATAATTTCCGGTATCTCCCCGACAACTGCACCCACTACAGGTGATGTTACCGTCACGATCACCGGTACCGGTTTTAATTCCCAGACTAAGGTATGGTTAAACACAGATTATGCCGCGGACACCATATACGGCACGATTATCAGTATGAGTCCTACGTCGATTACCTGCACGTTTTCGCTCCGCGATCAGACCCCCGCCCAGTATAATGTCTGGATCAACAGTCCCTTCACCGATCCTGCTGGCACTTACCATTCCCAGGATGTCGCTGAAGCCGCCTCGGCCTTCAAGATGTACCAGGGTACTGTCATAACTGTACCGGTTACGACCGAACCCCTGACCACGTATACCACCCCGGTACCCGCGGATGGCAGTATCTTTGTATCATCCTATCCATCCGGGGCAAATGTTTATCTCGATAACGAGTACATGGGACTGACACCCCTCACACTGAATAATATCGAAAACGGGATACATCCCGTCATGGTCAGGCTTGCCGGTTACTGGGATTGGACAAGAACTGTGGATGTGTATGGCGATTCGTCATCATTATCTGCCACGCTCATCCCTGTGACAACAACGACTACCGTAATAACTACCATTCCCACCACCGTTGCAACAGTCCGGAAAACTGTTTCGCCTCTCGGAGCCGAAATCGGGATTATTGCAATAATGGGTGCTGCACTTCTTCTGATAAAACGGAAATAATCTCCTTTTTTTTAATTTATTAATTTGCTGCAGAGTTCCATTGAAAAATACTGCAGGGGACTTTCAGATCCTGCTGCCTGTTTTGAAATGAGGGGGACATCTAAACCCAAAACGGGCCGGCCGGGATTATGTCATCGACACGGAAGGAGTATTTCAACAAACAGCCGGGGATCGAAACGTTCAGGACTCCAGACAGGGATGGGAAAAGCCGGTGTAACTCCCTTCATTCCTCCTTCGTCCGTTCGCTCCAGCGAAACGGTATTTCTGCCGTACTCAGTATCCGCAGAACACGGAGATAACATTTAGACCTTAATGTACATCCTTATAACAGGATCGGGAAAAATCTCCTGGCAGTATACCTGTTCTGGGTCTTTCTTTTTGTGATATTCCCGTTGTGCCCGCTATTTTTTTACACTGACCGGTACTGGGCTTCCGGAAAAAAAGAGAAGTTCCGTTTTTTTTATTCTGCAGCAGTCGCCGTAGTATTAACTGCTATCAGAGATACCTGGAACTCGACAATTCCTTTCGGGCTGGTTGTTACAGCATGTTTCATGAGCGTGCCATCTTTGTAGACTTCGACGGCAAGTTCGTCAGATGACCCATCGGATTTCTGGATGGATACGACAACCGGGCCATTGGATGTCGAGATCTGGTAGAACTGACTGCCGCTGTCGGTCACTTCCCTCGACCATTCCGGCGTGCCAACGGTACCGGAATATTTATTGGGATATATCACCTTAACCCAGACACCGCTTGCCGGAGTCAGGAGGGAGGGTGTTGTTACCTGTTGCGGGGCAGTGGTCGGAGTCATGGTTGTAGCAACTGTCGTAACCGTTGTCCGTGGAACGGTTGTTGCAGGAACCGTTATTTCAGGTGTGGGGGTTATCTTTGTTGTTCCTGCCTGACCTTGCATGAAAAAATACGCACCAGCAATCACCGCAAGAACGACAAGCGCGAGAACCGCGATCAGTTTAAACGAGATCTTTCGCGGGGGAGGGAACGGAGGCAGCGATCCCGGCACCGGAAGAGCGACCGGAGCACCCGACGGTGTTGCGATATCTGATGTTGTCGAATGCGACAGTACCGGCCACTGCACTCCTCCCGGCTGCGCTGATGCATCAGGAGTATTAACGCCGGCTGCCGGGAGATTCTGGCTGCCAGATTCGGCCATGTCAGAGGTGTAATATCCCTGTTTTGTCGGGATGAGCGGGGAGGGGGCAGTCCGAGGAACGGAATCTTCGATCAGGGGCTCAATCGAGTGGATTACGTCTTCGATCGGGCGATCCCTCTTATCCGTTGCCATTGGGAAAGGAGTGATCTGGACCGGCTGCGGGAACGTACCAGCAACCTCATCCTGCGGCGGGTTTACGGAGTCCGTTTCTTTTACAACCGGCGTCCCGCACTGGTTGCAGAATGCGGATTCCGGGGGTACACGGTTGCCGCACCGGTTGCAGAATGAGCCCGTGGGAAGGGAGGATGTTTCAATGGGAACGGGCATTACCGGGGCAGGTTCCACGATCTTGTTCATGGGCCGGGCCACCTCAATCCGCTTCTTCTGTTGCGGAGTACTGGGGATCTCGACCCAGCGGGGGGCAGATACCGGTGGTTGTTCTGCCGGGGAAGGTTCCGCCTCCCGGGAAAGAGGTGCCTGACTTACCGGATGGTAGACGGTTGATGTGATGTTCTGCTTCAGCGCCCTGACCCAGTCATCGCATTCGCGCTTCCGTTCCCCGCCGCTGGTTTTGGAGAAGGTGAGAACCATCTGGCGTGTATTGCCGCTGATGGTGATGATGGAGATCGTAATCGTCGGATCCCGGATGGCATTCTCGCCGCTTTCGACATCCTTTAAGGTAGCAAGGTTGATCTCCTGGGGAGGAAGGGAATTCTTTTTTATATCAATGAGGACCAGGCGGCGTGTGGTGAGGACGATCTCAAACGACACGGACTTCACTTTTACATTCTGCGTCTGAAGAACAACGCTCTCATCGCTGTACAGTTCTGGATAACTCAAACAACCACCTTCTTATTATATATACGCTGGTATCAGCAGATAAGGATTTCCGGATTCTTTTTGATGATATGTCCCTTAATTACAAAAATTTTCGGTCGTTCATATATGGCATGAGGACTTCAGGAACTTCGACAGATCCATCCCTCTGCTGGTTGTTTTCGAGGATTGCCCGTATAACCCGGGATGTTGCTACTGCCGTTGAATTGAGCGTGTGGATGTACTGTTTGGATTCAAAGTCAGATTTGTCCCGGACCTTGATATTCAGCCGCACGGCCTGGTAAGAAGTGCAGTTTGAACAGGAGACTACCTCCTTATAGGCATTCTCCCGCGGCATCCATACCTCGATATCGTACTTTTTGGCGGCAACCGTCCCGATATCCCCTGTGCAGATGTTGACAACGCGGTAGGGCAGACCCAGCCTGAAGAACAGTTCCTCGGCATTGACCAGCAGTTCTTCATGGATCGTCCACGAGTCTTCCGGTTTGCAGAATACGAACTGCTCCACTTTGGTGAACTGGTGGACCCGGAAGAGCCCTTTTGTGTCCAGACCATGCGCGCCGATCTCGCGGCGGAAGCAGGGGGAGATACCGGCAAGGCGGAGGGGGAGGTCTTTTTCTTCAAAGATTTCGTCCCGGTACATTGCCCCGATCGGGTGTTCGCTGGTCGCTATCAGGTATGCATCGTCACCGTCAATCTTGTACATCACTTTCTCGAAATCCTCAAGATCCGTGAC
>PMKW01000076.1:0-860 GCA_003157895.1 Methanoregula sp.
TCCAGGATATTTTTAGGTTCAGCCTGCCGGGGAAGCAGGGGGGGCAGGCTTTCCAGCCGGAGGAGGACCGTGGCCGGGAACCGTTCGCTCCCGCTGAAGTATCTCACGGTGACGGTTGCATTGCCTGACGGCACCATTGCTTCGGCCGGTGAATTGTTCCTGTTGGGGAAGGCGATCGTACGTGCCGGTGCTCCTATGCTTGCCAGTGTCCCCTGTTCATCGGCAATCTCCAGGTACCATGCATCCGGATAGGCCTCCATATAGGAATCATATGCGTGTACGCTGAGGAGCGATCCCGGTATCAGGCTGACCTGCCATGTCCCGTTAACAGTCTTGTCCGGAAATGAGAGGACCCGGACAGCGGTCTCATTCATCCCCAGCCCGACAGAACCGGAAACGGGTTGACAGGTGCCTGGTGCGGTTTGTGCAGGGACAACCGCTGGCGGGGACCTCGCCCCTTCCAGACACCGGAAACGATCATCCATTACCTGGTTGTAGCTCAGGGCCACCGGATAGATCCTGACTTCGTCAAGACCTCCGGTAAACGAGGCGGGACATTGCGACGGCATATCAAATGCGCCGGCTTCTGCACCAAGGATTATGTAATTGTCGTCCTCGTAGTGGATTGCACCTGTTGCGTTTGCCTGGTTCCTGAGGATCCCGTCCAGGTAAATTTTCATGGTATTCCCGTCGTAGGTTCCTGTGACCTGGTGCCATTGGTGGAGGGCGATATTCTCATGCTGCACCGGTATGGATACATCCCCGGTGTTCTCAAGGTTCAGGGTCCACCACAGGTCATCCCCGTCATCAAACCCGAGCCGGTAGCCCCCGTTATGGTAAGCCGAGACGAGTGATGCCGG
>PMKW01000076.1:972-4211 GCA_003157895.1 Methanoregula sp.
TAGACCGCCGGTTCAGGTGCGGCAGCCTGTTTCTCGGCATATACCGGTGTTCCGCAGAGCATGACGAGCAAAAAAAGGGAGAATACAACATATGTTCGCATACCCCACGGGGATGGCAGGATGCTCATGGTTCTGGCTCACGGGTATATTGGGGCTTGTGTGAAAAGAAGGTTGCGATAAACCGGTTTCCTTCCCACCCTTTGTCAGGGGCAATATCTTTTTATTCCGTCATGCCCTTTCCGTCATGATGAGCAAAGTCACCGTCTATTCAACCCGGCAATGCCAGTACTGCCGGATGGCCAAGGCATTCCTGGACAAACATGGTGTCCCTTATGAGAGTATCGATGTCGGGGAGGACCAGGCAGCTGCCGAGAAGATGATCGAACTCTCCGGCCAGCGGGGCGTGCCGGTCATTGTTGTTGACGACGAAGTAATTGTCGGGTTCGACTCCCAGCGGCTGAACGAGCTGTTCCGCGGCGCATCACCAGCTGATGTGAATGACGTAGTGATCGTCGGCGCCGGCCCTGCCGGGCTCACAGCCGGAGTCTACTGCGCACGAAAGATGCTCTCGACGGTCATCATCAGCGAGAACATCGGGGGGCAGGCGCTGGAGTCGTGGGCGATCGAGAACTACATGGGCTACCGGATGGTCACGGGCGAGGAGCTGATGAAGAAGTTCGAGGAGCAGGTCAGGACCCTGAACATCCGGCTTGAGCTGGACCGGGTCACCGGCATCACCAGAGAGGACAACCTCTTCATCATAAAGACCATTTCCGATAGTGAAGTAAAGGCAAAATCTCTCATCCTCACGCAGGGCAACCGCCCGAAGAAACTCGGCGTGGCAAACGAGGAGCAGTACCTTGGCCGCGGGCTCTCGATCTGTGCGACCTGCGACGGCCCGTTCTACCGGGGAAAGAAAGTGGCGGTGGTGGGTGGCGGAAATGCCGCTCTTCAGACTGCGATTGAAATGAGTGACCTGGCAGCATCCGTGGACCTGATCGTCCGGACTACCATCCGAGCCGACCCGGTCTATGTCGAGAAACTCAAAACGAAAAATAACATCACGGTGCACCTCAACACGCAGGTAACCGGTATTGAGGGTGAAAAATTCCTCTCCGCTATCACGATAAAGAATGACAAGGGAACGGAAGAGAAACTTGCTCTTCACGGGGTCTTCATCGAGATCGGCTGGCTGCCCAATACGGACATGGTGGAAGGGCTCGTTGAGCTGAACGTGAAGAAGGAGATCGTGGTTGACTGCAACGGCAGAACGAGCGTGCCCGGGATTTTTGCCGCAGGTGACGTGACCTCCGTCAGGAGCAAGCAGATCATCATCGCAGCCGGTGACGGGGCGAAGGCTGCGCTCGAAGCATTCGAATTTTTAATGACAGAATATAAGGAATAGGCCGGGCGGGATTTTTTCCGGGATTTCTTTTTTGGTTGTGGAAAATTTTTGTAAATTTTATTGAACGGATTCCTACTGAATGGTTTTTTATCCTGCAAATATTTTCAAAATTTTTTTTAAGAAAATTTTTCCCGGGCCGGAAAATTTTTCCGGAAAATATTTTAGCCGGGTACTTGACCATGGGTGCGTACAGGACTCCGGATCCTGCCCACCCTGTCTTCCCTGGCAGCACTTCACGTCTGAGGAAAATACCCTTCCGGAGAGTAAAGGGTGGGAAGGGGAGTGAGATCGTAAATAGGGCTCCTTTTGCAAAACGGAGTCATTATAGGGCGATTTGAAAAAGGCCGAAAACTGCAGTGCACCAAAAATCCGGGGAATTCAGGAAAAACGGTACAATGAGGACATTTTTCTTTGCGTATCGGGCCCGGACTGGAATTTCTCCGTCGTGGAACAAAATCCGGGCTAATACACGCAATTGGACAGCGAAAGACCTTATGAGTGCTACAGGAGCATAGGATCTGAAAAGAAGGGCTGTTTTAGGCTCGATGGAATATGGGAATTTCGCTGGCACTGAACCAGAATATGGTATTCCGGGTCATTCAGCCATCAGCGCGTTATTCATACACAGGAATTGTTTCACAATTATTAATCTGGCCGGCGATTTCGGAAAACGAGCTGTTCCAGCTTGTATATATCCTCCGGGTTGCAGCAAGGCAATACATGTCCACCAGTGCATCCCTCATCCCTTCAAGGCTGAGCCGGGAGAATCTTTTTCTGCAAACAATAATCCGGTCACCAAAACGGGAACACATCAGCTGCTCCTCTTTAGGGGAATCAGTTGCCAGAAAAAAAGTCACCGAAGGGTTTGTCCGAATCTCCTTTTCCATATATTCAATGAATTTTGTCGTTGGACTGTGTTCTTTTGACAAGATGTGATCAGTCCTGCGGACATGGATCCCGATCGTTGAACCATCAAAGGTACCGGTGATCCTTTTAATTCGTTCCGCCAGAGGGGGAATGGGAATAAAGGATGTAAACT
This sequence comes from Methanoregula sp., assembly GCA_003157895.1. Taxonomy (GTDB): domain Archaea; phylum Halobacteriota; class Methanomicrobia; order Methanomicrobiales; family Methanospirillaceae; genus Methanoregula. The sequence goes on from PMKW01000076.1 coordinate 3,417, forward strand.
CCTGGTATGGATAAAATGCACTATATGTACTGATGTATATTCTCTGATAGGGGTCCAGTGACCCAAAAAAATCCATATCATTGACTTTTGGTCCGATATCGCTCTGGATCAGTCTGCGGTGAAAAAAAACCGGATTTAATGGAGTTATGTGGTCTGCAAGAAAACCTTCGATTACCCATGAAAAACCATCGGGTAAAAACAGATCGGAATACCGGCAATTACATTGGGGGTGGTTTTTCCAGAGAATAACACAACGGGTCTTCAGGTGTCTGCATAATGCGCGTGCTGAATTGATTGCACGCATCCGGTTCCCCAGTCCTTCCAGCGGCTCGATAATGATCATAGGTCTGTTATGGGAATTTTTCCCGCCGGGGCTGCTACCTGCGGCAGGTGTTTTCGGGCTGCATGCTGAATAATTCAGGCATGGTCTGCCTTCTTCCGGTCCTTCTCCCGGTACCCCTCTAACAAAACCGTCACAACATGTTTTACCGGCTTGTCCGTGTGCCCGGCAATGTGGAATTCGCAGAACGGGCAGGAGGTAATGACGACTTCCGCGCCGGTCTTTTTGATCTCCTCGCCCCGCCGCCTGCCGAGTGCTGCCGCTTCCTCCGGGTTGCCGGACCGGACACCGCCGCCGCTCCCGCAGCAGATGGAGGGCATCTCCACGAGGTCGACGACCTGCCGGATCAGTTCGCGGGGCTGGTCGCGGACACCTTGGCCCCGCAGCAGGTGGCAGGGATCGTGGTACGTTGCTTTGATATTGAGTTTCGTGGGCGGTTCGATGCCGATCTGCGT
>PMKW01000096.1 GCA_003157895.1 Methanoregula sp.
TGCACCCTTAACGAGATTTCCGATGGACGTGCCGTACTCGGTATCGGTCCCGGTGACCTCTCGACACTCCCGAAGCTGGCAATCAACCCGGAAAAGCCGGTCGGCCGCCTCGAGGAAGCTGTCGTGCAGATCCGCAAGCTCTGTGCCGGTGAGGAAATCAAGAAATCCGGCATGAAGTTCTTTGATTATGACGGTGCAAAGCTCACCGGTGTTACCCTGCCCGGAAAGAAGGGTATTCCCGTATACATCGGTGCGCAGGGCCCCAAGGTCCTTGAGCTCGCAGGAAGAATCGGTGACGGTGCGCTTATTAACGCATCCAACCCCAAGGACTTCGCCATTGCGATCCCGATCATCAAGGCAGCAGCTGACAAAGTCGGCAAGAAGAACTTTGATATCGGTGCATATACCGCNNCACGGACTCGACCTGAACAACGTTGCCAAGATCAAGGCAGCACTCGGGAAGTTCGATTTCAAGACGGTTGGAGAACTCGTCGGAGACAAAGAGATCGATGCCTTTACCATTGCAGGAACTCCTGACATGGTCAAGCAGAAGTGCGAAGCCCTTACCAAGTCCGGTGTGACCCAGATCATCTTTGGTTCTCCCCTTGGTCCCGACATGACCACATCGATCCGCCTCCTCGGCAAATACGTCGTATAAGTGCGGACCCGATACCTGCCAGGGTCCGGCCGCAGAACAGTATCGGAACCTGGCAGATATTCTGCTTTTATTTTTTATTTTTTATTTTTTTCCTGAACAAGGGGAACCCTTTGCCGAGTCTCCGTGCAAACGACTATGAGGTCGTGCCGGAAATAGTACGGTTGAGCAGGAATGTTTTCGGTCAGGGAAGTTGTCACCAGCAGGGGTATGCTGCAGTATCGCACAGAGCACATCACCGGGCTCATGTGCAGGATCAGTCCGGACCGGTTAAAAAGACAGATAGATCAGTCAGTATTCTTACCTCCAAATACCGGTGGATGCCCGTTCTGCCGCGACGCAGTGATGACCGTCACTCCCACGTTTCCCGATGGCAACCGGATTATCCGTGGCGAAAGTGTCACGTTTCCAAACCTGTTTCCCTTCGGGGAAGGACATGTTGTCACCGTCATGACCCGTGAGCATGCGGTCGTGACCTTCAGCCGGCAGCAGGTGGTGGATGCCCTTCTCTCGCAGATCGAAGCGCTCCGTCGGATTGACGGGTATCCCAGCATCAACTGGAACTTCCTGCCATCAGCAGGGGCAAGCCTTATTCATCCCCATATGCAGGGTTTGTCGGATTCGCATCCGTCCCGTATTGTTGATCTCTCTCTTGATGCAAGCGAACAGTACCGGAAAAAACAGGGCCGGAATTACTGGGATGCAGTAAGGGAGCAGGAACGCTCCTCTGACCGGTACCTGTTCGGCGATGAAATCCTCTGGGCTGCTCACGCGGTACCGGTTGGTGAGCGTGAGGTGCGCGGGATCCTGCCCATCTCCACGCTGGACGAGATGGAGGGTTATGCGGATCTCATGGCGCGGGGTATCCTTGAGATCATCTCGTTATACCGGGAACTGGGAACACACGCGTTCAATATGTCCATTTTTTTTGATAAGAGCGGCAACGATCACGGCTTCAGGGCATTCTGCTCCATGATCTCCCGGATCAACCCCAACCCCTTTTCCACGAGTGATTCCGCGTTCATGGAACGGCTCCATCTCGAACCGGTCATCATGACACTTCCCGAAGACCTCGGAAAATTCTATAAAAAAGAGAAAAAATAGTGATTTACTCGAATTTTGCAACGAGTTTCTTCTTGTTGACGAGAACGCCATCCTTCTTGTGGGGCTGGCGGAAGACACTGTCTCCTGCCTTCTCGAGCTCGCGGGCCTCATCGCAGAGAACTGCTGCGACCCTCATCATCTCGTGAGCGCTTGCAACGATCGGGATGTACTTCTCCCATTCCTTGGTCATGAAGCAGCCCTTGACGTTCTGGCCTGCAACTGCCATGGCGATCTCGTGGGCAGCCCGTGCCTTTGCAAGTGCGTAGGGGTTGGTGAATTCACCATCGACAGCCTTGTCGGTGGTCATGATGAGCTTCGGGAGCTCAATTGCGTCGCCGCTCTTTCCGGCCTTGACCTGGTCGATGACCTTGTCAAGGGCGAGCTGCATCTTGCGGAATGCACCGGTAAGTGCCAGCACTTTGACGAGGTTGCCGTTGTAGTCGGCCATCTCGACGGGATCGAGGAACTCACGGCGTGCACCGATCATGGAGTCTGCCTTCATGATGATATACCCGAACTTGCTTGCCTTGACCCCTTCCCACTCCTTCTTCGTGGTAACATCATCAGTGATGATGACAACCGGGATACCTGCTGCTGCGAGCTGTTCGCGGGCACCGGTCGGTCCTGGGAGAACCCCGTTGGGGGAGACTACAATACAGAAGTCCGGTTTGTATGCCTTCAGGTTGGAAACGACACGGTCAACATCCGCCGGCTCGAGTTTCGTGCCGCTGGTTGCCATGAATGTCTGCATGTCTTCACGGTCTGCTCTCTCATCGAGAAGCAGTTCTGCCATTACACCACTTGCGATGTTGCCTAACTTTGCAACGCCTACTTTTACTACCATTTGATATCACCTAAAATTTTTTTATAGCACGTTAATATGACCCGGAGTTCATATAAACATTTTGAAATGTCGTTTCTCGCCGGAAAATGGAGGAAAATCGTGATATCTTTAATATTATAATCCGATGATATCCGGCAAATCCCCGCCAGTGGTATGGTTATCCCATGTTAACGAAAAGTGTTTAAGTTCGTATATAAAACAGGATAGCATGAAGGATGGGTTGCTCACTGATCGTCAGATGGAAGTGCTCCGGTACCGCAAGCAGGGGCTGACACAGCAGCAGATTGCAGATATCATCTCCACATCCAAAGCAAATGTCTGCACAATAGAAAAGAGTGCGATGGAAAATATCCGACGGGCAAAAGAGACGCTTGAGTTCCTCTATACCCTCGATGCAACGCACCTCTGCATAATCCCAAACGGTACCGATCTTTTCGAGGTTCCTGCCATTATCTTTGGAGAAGCTGAGAAGATCAATATCAAGGTCAAGTATGACACGATTTCCTTAATCAACCGCATCCGGGAGTCACGGCCCCAGTGCTGCAAGGCCCGCTGCATCTGCGAAGACATTCATGTGTATATCACCGATGCGGGCGAACTGTATTTCGGCTGACGTACGATTACGCTGCCGCAAACCCCGATTCTCCCTTGACCGGCATCTGCGCCGGTAGCATATATTTATATCCTTTTTTATTCAATACTACAGGAAGCCGATATGAGGTTATCCATAGCCTATGCCCGGATGTTATACAACAACCTGACATAAGCATACGGCGCAACCGAATCTCCAGACACAGGATTGATGGTTGTGCCGTGGGTGATCCTCGATTGGTGAACCCTCCCTATGGGAGGTTGAACCGAGAAGGAGTTGTGATTCGTCACAACAGGCTGACAGAGTAGGATCTGACCAGGATGCATGGGTCGACGTTCGTGCAACGAGCCCCCTCTGCCTGCTAATGCAGGCAGATGCGCCAAAAGTCAGGAACTTCTTTCGCGAGACAGGAATGCTGGTGCACACCAGTAGGGCAATACAAAAAAGCTCAATCGTGCATCTCCAGAAACGGGTGAATATCCGCCACGATCCGCTGCAAAAACCCCAGGGGGGTTTTTTAAAGAGCAGACCGTGATCAGAGGGAAAAACACCCGTGCCCGCGTGTTGGCTTAACCGGAAGCGAAGCTATCACACAATCTCGGATTAATCTCACAGAACGTGTCGCAATGAGAATAACCTACACGCAAAAAGGATTGATTCACACATGCCAAAAATCAACAGACCACGCCGCGGCTCTCTTGCATTCAGCCCGAGAAAGCGTGCAAAGAGCCCGATCCCGAAGTACCAATCGTGGCCAGTCTCTGAGGGCGCACCGATCCTGCAGGGATTTGCCGGATACAAAGTGGGTATGACGCATGTTATCATGGTGGACGACCATAAGAGCAGTCCCACCGAGGGTAAAGAGATCATGGTGCCCGTTACCGTGATTGAAGTCCCCCCGATGAAGGTCGCAGCCATACGTGCCTACTCAAAAGATACCTATGGTAAACATGCATTCACCGAAGTCTGGGCCGACCAGCTCGATACGGTCCTCGGCCGCCGGATTACCCTCCCTAAGGACTACAACGGGGATGTGGCAAAGAAGAAGCTCGCCGATGCGATTGCAGCCGGAACGGTTGCAGAGATCTATGCGGTGACCTCCACGCAGCCTGCCGCTCTCTCCGGTGTTCCCAAGAAAGTCCCCGATCTCATGGAAATCAAGGTAGGCGGAGCAGATATCAAGAAACAGATGGATTTCGCTCTGGGGCTCCTAGGAAAGGAAGTGACCCTCAATAACGTTGTCCAGACCGGTGCCTATGCGGATATCACCGCCATCACCACCGGTAAGGGAACACAGGGTGCCGTGAAGCGCTGGGGTATTGCCCTGCGTAAGCGCAAGCACTCCGTTGGCGGTAAGGAACGCCATATCGGGACCCTCGGACCCTGGAACCCGCATCACGTCCGGTGGCAGGTCCCCCAGATCGGTCAGATGGGGTTCCAGCAGCGCACCGAATTCAACAAGCGTATCCTGAAATTTTCCGAGAACGCAAGCGAGGTCACGCCNNACTGGATGGCGGGGTTTCCAAGAGTATCGATCTTCCGGAAATTTTCTCCGAAGAGTACCGCCCCGATCTGATCAAGAAGGCAGTTATGGCGCTGCAGAGCACCCGAAGGCAGGCGCACGGGACCGATCCGTTTGCCGGTATCCGTTCGTCTGCAGTAGGCTGGGGAAGCGGTCGCGGGTCATCCCACGTGCCCCGTATCAAGAACGGCTCCCGCGCAGCCAAGGTCCCGCAGGCGAAAGGCGGGCGTGAAGCACACCCCCCGAAAGTGGCAAAAATTCTCATAAAAGAGATCAACCAGAAGGAAAAGCAGAAGGCATTCCGCTCGGCAGTTGCTGCGAGCATCTCTGCGGAACTTATCCGCGGTCGTGGCCATACCTTTGAGGGTGCCGTCCCGCTGATCTTCGAGGATAAGTTCGAGACCCTTGACCGCACGCAGGACGTCATTTCAGCCCTCACTACGCTCGGCGTCTTCAATGATATCGAACGGGCAAAGGACAGCAGGAAAGTCAAGGCTGGAAGGGGCAAGATGCGTGGGCGCAGGTTCAAGCAGAGGAAGAGCCTCCTGATTGTCACCGCGGAAAAACCGCTGGCTGCAGCACGCAACCTCTCCGGTGTTGACGCGGTTACCGTGGACCAGCTGAATGTCGAGCACCTCGCGCCGGGAATGCTTGCAGGACGCCTGACGGTCTGGACAGAAAGTGCANNCGCCTGGAGGGAAGGTAAATGACCCTTAAATTCCCTTTTGTTACGGAAAAGGCAATGGTCCTCTTAGAGAACCAGAGCAAACTCCAGTTCCTCGTCACCAATAAGGCATCCAAGGGAGATATCAAGCGCGAGATCGAGAAAGCCTTCGGTCAGAAGGTCAGGAGCGTCAGGACGCTTATGACCATGCACGGTGAAAAGAAAGCAATCGTGAGTTTTGAGAATGACAAGGCCGCCGAGGAAATCCTCAGCCGGCTCGGTATAATGTAGGTGGGGAACATGGGACATCGAATCACAACACAAGCCCGCGGCAAGGGAGGCCCGACATACCGCGCGCCATCCCACCGGTACAAGGCTGAG
>PMKW01000162.1 GCA_003157895.1 Methanoregula sp.
ATCTTTTCAATATCGTCTTCCCGGACTGATTTCATTGTCCCATCCTTGAGATCAATAGCCTGGAGATGGTGGGACTCCACTCGCTGGACTTCATAGTACCGGTTTCTGCTTTTAACAACATCATTTTTCTGGAACCGCGGAAGCCTGACGGAATAGGTGATCCGGAAGAGCTGCCTGCCATTTTTTTCCCCGACCAGCTTCGGGTGTGTCGTGTATCGGCCGCCCAGCTGGGCAATGATTCCCTGCGAAATGAGCAACCCGATATGCTGCGACCCGATGATGATATCGAGACCGTCATGGATCTCGTTCATGTCCGAGATAAACGAGAGCCGTTCCCCCCCGGACTGTAGGGTATCCTCGACCTGCCGGGCAATTGAGGCTGATGTCTGGATCTCAAAGGTGCTGGGAGTCCGTCCTTCAGCCCGCACCTGCACGACCCCTTCATAATAACTCCCGCTGATCCGGTTACAGCGATCGCACTGCTCCTTGTGCCAGAGGATCTCCACCGTGCAGGTCCCTTCAACGGGTTTGTTATACAGGATTCCCCGGAGGACAAGGGCGGCATGCGACCGGTTCAGGGTAAGGTCCCTGACAGAAACCTCGATGGAGGGTTTTTTCACATCCGAATGGAAATGCACTGCGGATTTTGCGATTTCAGGCCCGAGATCGGAACGTTCGGCAACAGAATCCGTCCAGGTATTCACTACCTTTATTGCGCCGCAGCTGGGGCAGTTGGTGCTCTGGACGCGCTTGTCGCACGTGAACCAGGGGGTACTGCCGATCCTGCACTGGCTGCATAAGCCGTCAGTTTCCGAGGGGTTCCCGCATTTCGGGCAGAAATTTCCTACAATATCCTTTTTCATAGCTGGTAGATCTGTGCGTGAGGCACTTTTCCAATCATCATACATTCGGACTTTGTCAGAAGTCCCATCCCGATGGCGAGGTTTACCGAGCGCTCCCCGATGAGGTTGATGTTGCCCGCATTTTTCAGCGCATTGCGAACCTCATCCTCCGTTGCGGGGGTATTGCCGTAAAACGAATCCGTAATGGTTATCGTGAGTTTTTCATGGCATATCGTCGTGTTCAGCAGTTCCCGGTCACAGACTGCAACAATATCCCCCGTGTCCCGCGAGCGATGGACCTTTAAAAACATTGTTTATGCATTGGCGGGAAGGAATTAAAAAAGGTAGGTTATCCACATCCGCCGCTTGTTGCAGTGGAAGCAGATGAGAGCACCGTACTGCATTCTGCCGGTACTGTCTCGAAACTGTTACAGATTGCCTGTTTGTATGCATCTGGTGTCCGGGCACCTGAATACAGGACACCGTTGATAAACAGCATCGGCGATGCTGTTGCACCGTCTTTACCTGCTGCGGTTTCATCGGCTTTCAGCAGGGTGATGCCTTCAGTACCTGTTGCGCAGGTATCGATCTTCGCACTGTCAAGAGAGAGGGTTGCCGTGGTGTTTTTCTGACAGGATTCCAGGACAGTTGCATTGTGCCATAACGGATAACACTGCTCATCGAATATTTTAATATACGACCAGAACTGGTCGGGATAATACTTGTTGATACAGATCTGACGGAGGTCTTCATTTGCTTCGGCGGGGCCATGCAGCGAGTCAACAGAATCGGCCGTAGTACCGCTTATGGTCGTGATATACCGTATCCGGATATCCGCTTTTGATTTGAGGAGATCGACAACAGGGCCCATACCCGTTTCTGCCTGGGTACCGTAGGGACAGAATGACATGACATACAAGTCAGCCGTTGGCCGTGCCGATTTTACCGGGACCTTGGTTGTCTGCGGGGTTACCTGAGGGGTTACCTTCGGAGTAACCTGCGGGGTTGCCTGAGGGGTTGGCTGCATCATGCATATTGCAAGAAGAGCCACGAGTATGATCACGATACCGACGATTACGGCAATCATGCCTTTCGAAAAAAAAACAGTATCTGGTTCGGGTTTTGTTTTCGGTGTCATTATAATCCCTGTACAATATCAAAAAGACCGGCATAAAATAAGATCGGTCTGATTTTCGCTGATTCAGGATATAAGTTCAGCCCTGATTCTTCCATTCTTCATGCAGGAATTCCCCAATCTCTGCTGCGTCCCGGGGGCCGACAAGGACTTTCCAGCCGGTGGCTTCTTCAATCCTGCCGGAGAGGGGCGATGCATAGCCCGGGATGATCAGTTTCCGGTGCGTTACTTCACTTTCCACACCAAATTTTTTCAGGGAGTCACGGACAAGAGTTTCGCTGAGTTTACCTGCGGCAACGGCCGTGAGCACGGAAAGCCCTTCGGTGTCTACGATCAGCATGAAACAGGGAACCCGGCTCGACTCAAGGTATCCCTGGAGCGTGAAGAACGTGAGCGAGAAGTTCACCGTCATCAGGACGGGTGCGTCCTTTCCGGGATTGCCAACACGATAGAGGCCGGGGTTCATCTGGATCGGTTTCTGGGGATCGGTATAGATGTTCTGGCGGAGCGTCAGGGAAGCTTTCGCAGGTCCCGGCATGAGCGGGGAGGTGACGATGACAGACGCATACTTCACGATTCCCAGCACCATTGCTGCGTCCTGCAGCCCGGTTAAGGAAGCATCGAGATAGACTGGATACCCGAGCTCCGGAACCGATCGGGTGATCGCAAGCTGCCGTATCTGAGTGGACCGGCTGATGAAGGCCCCCAGATTCTCCGGTGCAGGGTCAAGCATAAGATCCTGCACGCCTCCTGCCGTGCAGTCTTTCACCAGCTGGATAAGCCCGTCCATGGTTGCCGCCCGGATAACCAGCGGGCACCCGTGTTTTTTCGCCAGCGCACACATCTCCCGGTAATTTTCGCCGGTGGCGGCATGGAGGAGCGGACGGTAGGAGCCGCAGTGGACAAGGGCTGCCGAGAGGGCGGCAGGATCCTTTGCAATAAGTACCGGGGGAAGGTGCGCCTGCTGCTGCTCGACTGCAGCAACGGTTTTTGCAAAGATCTCCGCAGAACCGCTGGTATTCTCAATGGCAATACCATTGAAACGGAGATCGGTTCCAACGCGGGTGAAGGTCTCGTCCCGCACCCGCCTTGTGACAGCTGCGATTTCATCGGAGGTCTGCGCATCGCTGACCCGGAAGACGATGCCGGGCGGGTGGTAGAAGGTCTTCTCGTGCCGGTACAGGACCGTCTCTTCCCCTACCTTGAAGAACCGCTCGCCAACCCCCACTCTCACGAGCCGGATCGGCGGCCGGGTGGTGGCGCCAAGTATTGACTTTGCCTGGTCGTCGAGATACGGGCACAGGTCCACATCGGCTTTTCCGCCGGCCAGTTTCATGGCGAACGTGAGACAGGTAGGGTCCCCGCACTCCTTGCAGTTCTTCTTCGGCAGGAGTTTGTAGATATCGAGCGCCTTGAGGGCCATCTTACTGCACCCCTGCAGGACCCGACCGGGTTTTCATGCTGGCAAACGCCTGACGGAGCATGCCAATCGTTTTCGGGTGCCGGACACAGATGATCTCGGCTCCTGCCGCTGCTGCGGCGGTGCCGGTATAAAACTCCCAGCTGACGGCAATCGCATCCTGCATTGCGGGATCCGCTTCCCGGACTTCCTTGATGTTCAGGCTGTCGGCTGCCGAACAGATGATAGGCATTGCAAGATCCGGATCTCCCTTGAGGGCCGCAAACCGGATCCGTTCCATAGCGGAATAGGAATACTCGAACCCGTACCCGAGGGCTCCGGTATAGGGATCGATGATGATATGATCGCGGGGGACGCCGATCTCCTTCAGGAGGATATTGAGCTGTTTTGCGAGGTTGACATCAATGGGCGACTGGGCGATGAGCGAATGATTATAAGCGAGCGCTGCGGCAGCAATGCTCCGGTAGCGGCTCGCCTCGGCAGTGCCGAGGAGAAGCCGTTCCCCCTGGCCGCTCTCCCCGCACCGCTGGAACACCTCGCTGTCGATCTTCGGCTCATTACTCCCTTCGATGATCAGGGGCAGGCTGCTCGCAGACAGGACGGTCTCCACGGTTTTTCCCACGGCAGGAATGTCGGAAAAATCTCTCTGCCGGGTACTGTTCAAGTGCAACCGGATGAGGTCCGCCTGGTATGTGGTGTCTGCGGTTTTTGTCCATGCCGCAAGATCGTTTACGAGATCCCCGCAGTAGTTCCGTACAATCGGGGACCAGGGCAGGGGATAGTCACACACTTCAAACGCGATGAGCGGGGAGGGAGATGATGTTTCTTTTTCCATGAAGGGCAGGGTGGTGCCACCTCCGATCCGGTAGGAGATGCGGCGCGTCCCCCCTTCGGTTTTCGTTGCCCCAAGGGTGACTTCCCCGATCGAGCCGGACCAGCCGAATTGTGCGTCAGCTACCATGGCTCCATCACACCAGGGGTTTCATGGCGAGCGCCGGGTGACCAACCTTTTCCAGGTAGACCATCAGTTCTTCAATGGTCGTTGCTTTCGTCTCGTCCGCAATCTTGTCGAAGAAATTCCCCAGTCCCTTCCCGACAAGTTTCTGCACGAGCCGGTTTTTCAGCTCGTCTTTTAACTGGGATGGTATCCAGACAAGGCGTTCGATACCCCCCTCGCCCTGCAGGAAGCGATCGGACAGGATATAATTTTTCGAGATTCCGGCAAACCCGGGGGTCTGTGCCCCCCCGCCGATCGTCCCGGCCAGCGTTGAAAATGACATCCCCGACGGGGTCAGACCCTTGAACTCGCGGTTGACGACCATGATCCCGTTTACTTCCGGCAACATGAGCGCGATCGCTTCGAAACAGCCGCAGCAGGTCATGGGATATTCCATAACGGAGTAGAGTGAGCACCGGTCGATCTCACCATGGCTTGCCTTCCGGACGAACCGGTTCACGCCATCGAACTCCCCGTTCTGGGCATTGAGCACCGCACCTTTCTCAACCGGCTGGTTTGCACCGGACGGCGATATCTCGTACGCAATCTTCCCGTCAAGCCAGCTGATGGCCCCGCACAAAGCCGGCCGCTCCGGCGTGATCACGCAGACATGGTTGGGGGCAAAGGTCTGGCAGAGCGTGCAGGAGTAATAGGTGTTCACATCATTGTCCCGCATCCCCTTGATGCGGGCATCACGTTCGTCGTAGATCCGCTCGGCCTCGGCTCTTGCACTGGCAACTTTTGCCGGATCGGTGATCAGGGTGACCGAAACTGCATCAAGAAGCTGGGGGAAGTCCATGCGGAACTTGCTCGCCAATAGTTTGCCCAGGTGCTCGATCTTCACCCCTTTTGCAACGGCCTCTTTCGAGAGACGGACCCAGATGAGGTCCCGCTGGGCAACATGCCATGAGCCTTCCCCGTAATTGACAAAGTTATGGATCCTCCGCTCCAGCACCGGCTCGTAGTCCTTCTTCATCGTTTTCCCGGCAACCTCAATGACGATGCCGAGGGGGTTTGCCGACCCCTCCTTCATCGAATCGATCTCCGGCCCAATGACCTTAACCTGCCCGTCCTTTACCTCATCCGCAGGACGCATCCGGAGCAACTCGAACGCAGTGGACCTGCCGCCGCCAAACTCCACATACATCTCCTCTTTCCTGATGCTCTTCCCCTCAAATGCCGGAGAGCATCCCATCGGTATGGGGATGGCAGTGACGTTGACCCGGATGCCTTTTTCTTCCATTCCTTTCCTGACGATCGTGTCTGCCTCCGCGGGTATCCATGCCCCGCCGCTGTAGTCGCCGAGAGAAAGGATGGGAAACCCGAGAACCCGCATGCCATCCACAAGGGCGATCTCGTCATCGGAAAGACCGGGGAATACGATGACGATCGCTTTTGCCCGCTCAGCGGCATAGGCCAGGAGCCGGCTGGCATCACCGGGAGTCACCCCGCCAAACATCATGGCAACGCGGGCGATGATATCCACAAAATGAATGCCATAGGCCGGTGTGGAGCCAAGAGGAATAAGACGGTATTCGAGACCCAGCTTCACGCCATTATCTGACAGGATGGGAATGACCGGGCCGGCAAGGAAGGTGAGCATGTATTTTTCCTGCAGTTCCCGGCAGATGGCGGCAGCTGCTCCGGGACTGTCGGGTGTTCCGATCACAAGGGCAAGACCAAGGATACTCCCGTCGACAAGGGAATACCCGAGCTTACGGATGATCGTGTCGCCAATGAATCCCGTGTACGGGGCATTTTCCTTTCCCGATGTTGCGGTCTTTTCCGCAAGGAGACATTCCGAGGCAACGATCGGGTTGTTGCCGGTTTTTGAAAAAACGTCCCGGGCGGTATTCAGGTCGTGCACAGCGATCCCGGTCAGTGCAAACGATATGGGCAGGTGGTATGCCGTGTCTTCGTAGGCAAAGGTTTTCCTGATTGCCGGAAGGGTATCTTTTAAGTGCTCTTCACCACGTTTTTTTGCCAGATCAACGTCGGTCATACGTATCATCCCTCGCATCATGGGTGAGCCGGTAAGATAGATATAGTTTCGTTATAGGGTAACGGGAAATCGGGATCATGCGGTAGCGCGGTGTGTACCTATTGACGAAAATGTATTTCCCGTTAAAAATTATATTCTGTTCATCAAGAGGTCAGAGAATGGGATTAATACCTTTCAACAGATTTTTTTGTGGTTTTCTGCTGCTGTGTGCAGCAGCCTGCATCCTCCAGCCCGTAATGGCTGAAAACGGGACCATAACTATTGCCTACCGCGGGTCCGGCGGGACCTATATCGGGGATACGATCATTTTTGACGGCACGAACACGTTCGGGAATACGACGCTGTTGAAAATCACCGGCCCGGGCCTCCCGTCGGAAGGCGTGCCGATGACCAACCTTAACGGTCCTTCCGGGACGGCGACATCGGTCGGGGTTGATCAGGACGGCATGTGGAAATTTGTCTGGTATGCGGCACATATTCCGGGCCTGGAAAAAATGCAGACTGCCAAGTACACCTTTACTGCAACGGATTCTTTAAATCCCGACGAGTCCGCAAAGACAGCCCTCCTGCTGAAAAAACCCGCGTTTTATATCACGATCTCTCCAAACCCATCGAACCCGGGCGATTATATAGAATTAACCGGGATTGCAGAACTGGGTATCACTTCTGCGAAGATCGAGATAACCGATGCATCCGGCAAGGTCCTGCACTCGTTCACGTCCCCGGTCGATTCTTCTTCCGGTTCCCTGAGTTATGATTTCCATGGCGATATGGATCCGGGACAATACACGGTTACGGTCAGCAACCCTTCCTTAACAACACCCTACACGACGGTTATGTCGGTTGTTGCACCGGGAGAAACGCAACAGGTTACAACCGTCACACAANNCACTGCTCACAATCCTTGCTGCACTCGTGGCTGGTGTTATTGTGGCCGTAATCTCCCGGCGTTCATAAGAAAAATCTTTTTTTAAAGGGATGGCGGATCTGAGCTCCCCGGATTTTTCGCACCATAACCTATATCGGGGAATACGAAAAGATAGGTAAAAGCAAACCCGGTGAATACCCGTGAAAAAATTCTTTTTTATTGCCCATATGCCTGACATGCCCGGCTCGCTCCACCGGGCGGCAGAGATCATAAAGAAATATGACGGCAACATCAACCGGATCCAGTTCGACCGCCGCATCGATCCCGGCACAGTCTTTTATGAAGTGACTGCATCGGACGAATCCTACCGGAAGATGACCGGCGATCTTGAGGGGATCGGGTTCCTCCAGACCTCGCTCAAGCCCTTAAACTTCCTGAAATTTGCCGTGTTCCTCCCCCACCGCCCGGGCGCCCTGTTCGAATTCCTTGGATATACAACGTCGGCCGGTGCCAATATTGCCTACATTGACTTCGATGACAAAGGCCGGCACCCGGACCGGCTCACCGTAAGCCTGAACCTTGAGCAGAACCGGGAAGTCGAACTTCTCCTGGACCAGCTGAAATCGCGGTACCGGCTGGAGATCCTGGAATACGATACAACGGGAAAACACCTCGACGATACCGTGTTCTATGTCCGGTACGGCCAGGCCGTCCGCGAGCTGATCGGGGAGTCGGAAGACAGTTTCATTCTCTCGTTCCTTGCCGACTCCAACCATATAGCCCAGGAACTGATGG
>PMKW01000047.1 GCA_003157895.1 Methanoregula sp.
ATACCGTATCCGGATATCTGCTTTCGATTTGAGGAGGTCTGCAACCGGACCAAAACTCGTTTCTGCTTGGGTACCGTAGGGGCAGAATGACATGACATACAGATCCACGGTTGGCCGTGCCGATTTCACGGGTTCAGGGGTCGGGATGGGAGATGGAGTAGGCGTGGGAGAAGTCGTAGGTGTGGGGATGCTCTTCATGTTAGTGACACCACTGAACAGGAAGGTGCAATCTTTCGTTGCGTAGAAAGTGAGATTCTTTTCCTGGTAGTTCGCTGCGATCTGGTATATCCCGTTCTTCTCGGATACCGAGACGAGCGTGGCAGTCGAATTAGCTTGGGCAAGATTAGTATTTATATATGAAATGACCGTCTTGCCGCAATCTTCCGGCGGTACAACGGTTAATCCCCCTACGGTGCCGGTGGCATACAGAATTACGGCCAGGGACAGGATCACAATTATGATAATTAATACCGCTATCATTCCCCTGTTCCCGGAAATCAATGAGGTAGGGGGGTTATCTTTCTTGGGAATCGATGAGGCGGAGGTTTTATCTTTCTTTGCCATGAATAATTATTCCTCTCTCTTGTGAACAAGATAATTTCGGTGTGAAGTATTTATACGATACCTTCCCTGCAGTCTGTGGCCTCCGTCCAGTTTATGGAAGGTATTGGATCAAGGCCATGAAATTGGATTTACGACAATCATAATTGTAGTATCTGTTTTGAGGTCAGCGAGGGAAAACTGAATATCCCCGTCAACAATGACCCGTGAAGTCTGCAGTGAGAATTTCTTCCGGGTCTTGGATTTCCGCGATCGCGGACTGCGGGCGAAGGGATAATGGCAGGTGCGTCTAAGTATGCAGGTGGGGGGAGATATGGTCGGGAGTAAACCATCACAACCCCGGCAGTAAGCCTCTCCATGCCTTTCTGTCGGCGGATCTCTGTGCCAGTAAGAAATGTGTAAAACTTAAAAAAAGGAGATCATTCTTCAAATACGGGGAATCCTTGAGTAATAAAATCTGTTTTGAACAAGGAGGCTGCCGGTGTCCATACTGTGAACCGTGCAGTGCCAGTTTCTTCGTTAATATTTAGATCTGATGTTGGTACAAAACCAGACATTAGCACCAATTAAACCCTTTTGGTCGCCTTCTCCATTTCCCGCGCTGGTGTTGCAGATGAGTTTGTTAAGGAACGCACCAGTCCCGATCTTCACTTTAAGATTGTTATCTTTATCGGACTTTCCAATTCTCAACACACTACGGATGGTTGTCCGGTTACGGTTCAGAAAAATATCCGGTCCCAATAAAAAAAATGGTTATCCGCATCCGCCGGTGGTATTGGTATTGGTACTGGGAGCCGGTGTGGAAGATACAACGGTACTGCATTCAGCCGGTGCGGTCTCGAAACTGTTACAGACTGCCTGTTTGTATGCCTCGGATGTCCGGGAACCTGAATACAGGACACCGTTGATAAACAGCATCGGTGATGATTTTGCATGGTTATTATCCGATGCAGTTTGATCGGCTTTCAGCAGGGTAATGCCTTCAGTGCCCTGTGAGCAGGTATCGATCTTCGCACTGTCCATGGAGAAGGCTGCCATGGTTTTTTTCTGACAGGATCCCAAGGCTGTCGTATTCTGCCATGATGGATAACACTGCACGTTGAAGGTATTGATATATGACCAGAACTTTTCGGGATAATACTTGTTGATACAGACCTGCCGGAGGTCTTCCTGTGCTTCGCCAGAGCCATGCAGCGAGGCAACAGAATCAGCCGTGGTACCGCTTACGGTCGTGATATACCGTATCCGGAAATCCGCTTTTGATTTGAGGAGGTCTGCAACCGGGCCCATACTCGTTTCCGCCTGGGTGCCGTAAGGGCAGAAGGACATGACGTACAGATCCACGGTCGGTCGTGCCGATTTTACCGGGGCGGTGGTTGCCTGCGGGGTTGCCTGCGGGGTTACCTGCCCGGCAGCAGAACCTGTGATCATGTTCACAACGGTGGGGAACAGCAGGGTGCAGTCTTTTGTCGCATATGCCGTATATACCTGCGACTGGTAATTAAATGTCACTTGGTACAGTCCTTTGCTCTCGTTAATGGACATGAGGGTGGCTATCCCCTGCTGTGCAAGGTTCTGGTTGAAGTACGTGATGACCTTCGGTCCGCAGACAACCGGGGGGACAACCGTTCCCTGTCCGGGCTGCATCATAATCACAATGAAAATGGCTGCAATTATGACCACGATACCGACAATCATGGCAATCATGCCTTTTCCCGAAATGACGGGACTCTTTATATCAGATTTTTTTTCCGGTTCCATGAGGATCCCTGCATAATATCAAAAAGACTGGCATAAAAAAAGATCGGTCGCATTTTCCCGGATCCGGGGGATATCATGCGCCTGCTTCTCCCCTCCTTCAATAGAGGAATAATTATTAAGTTCAACCCTTATATCGATTTTATATTTTAGTTGATAAAAATCCTGACTATTCTTCGTCCGATTATCTTTATGATTTTCAGATAGTATATTGTTTAAGAAGTCAGAATTCCGGCAGTATATCTCTGGTCAGGGAGCCATGAACCGCTGCCATATAACGTAAACAAAGGAGGGCAGGCAACCAGGGAGTGCGATCCCGTATCCGCAGCTCTGCGTACAGCCTGCTTTTATGATCACGCCAATAAAAAACAGAATAAAAAAACAGAATAATGAGAACGCCGGAGTTCTTTTCAGGTGCTATTGATTACGGTGATAAAGCATAATCGTATTCTTATTTTTCTACAGCATCCTCCCTTTATCGTACCTGACAAGTTGAATGCAGTACCGGATCGGCCCATCACTCCATTCCTCACAACGGGGTCCGATGCAGGGTACCAGGGCAATGGGTGTTATACCCTTGCCAAAATCCTCAAAGCGGTTGTTGCGGGCACACCATAATTCCATGATACCCGGTTCCTGGTCTGGATAGATAGGATCGCAGGTGGCGCGGTGTGAAAATGATGTACGGGTCCGGGTCTGCGTTGCGCATTTCTCTGCGCTGACCGGGGAAACGCGGTTAAAATTGCACGATATCCTTATCGTATGAATCATCCATCACTGCTTAGTAAAAAACCGGGTGGACAATGACATGGCAGCCTTTTGCACCCGATGCGGAACCCGGGCCATTGATGAGCAATCCGTTTACTGCACCCGATGTGGTACGAAATTAATCCGAAGCCCGGAAAAAAAGGATAGCGTTTGTCCAGGATGCGGAAATAAAATTCTTAATAAGCAATCCGTTTTTTGTGACAGGTGCGGCTCTCAGTTGTCCGCAATCTCACCAGTACGCGTTCAGCAGACCGGTGAACGACCGCTGGTAACCCGGCTGGTCATCAAAAAGAAAAGTTGCCCCAATTGCGGGGCTCCTCTTCCTGACGAATACCGATATTATTGTAATTCGTGTGGTGCGTATCTTCAGGCTCATTAAGAGGGTATTTTCGGCTCATACCGGGAAGTTGTCCGTCCCGCATTGACAGCAGACAACGTCATCTGATTTCTGTCGGCGTTTCCCCGGGGTGAAAAGGAAAGGTATGGCAATGCATGAAAAGAACCCTGTTTTACTGCTGTATAGAGATCGGAATTATCCCTCTCTGAAAAAGACCCTCAGGAAAACAAGCCCTGTTTGAGCCTTAAACTGAAAACAGGTTTTACCCCGCGATCAAAAAGCCGCCGGGGGGACTTGAACCCCCGACCTGCTGATTACGAATCAGCCGCTATACCGCTAAGCCACGGCGGCGCGATACCTCACAATATCGGCTTATGCGCTAATAAAATCTGTGGCCAGAAACATCAGGAGTACCCGCTGAGCGCGGTAACGTTCTCCTTGCCCGCGTGCTCCTTGGAGGTGATCGTCCCGAACTTGGACTCATAGTCCGCCACGGTCTTGGTCAGCACGCCGAGCAGGTTCTTGGCATGCGAGGGAGTGATGGAAACGATAGCCTTGGCCCGGGCCTGGTTCACCTGAGGGAGCTGGTGGAGGAACATGAACGTGAATTCGTCGTCCTTGTAGGCAATCTGGATCATATTGCTGTATACGGGGTCGAGCGTGGGGGGGATATTGACCGATATTTCCTGGGCTGTCATGATTATTTGTTGGTTGCAAAGATATGAAAAGGTAGATGATGATGTTGACCGGGCAGGAAAAGGGCGGTCAGCCCCGGTAAGTATAATTTCGTACCCCCTCCAAGATTATTGCAGGGAATATCCATGCCGGCCATTGCAAAGTATTTCGCCATCTCGGACCTAGTCCGGGTCCATTCCTGTCCGGTCCGGTATTATTATGAACGAGACGACCCGGTTGAGGAATCCGACCGGTACGCGGTCTGCAAGCAGCTCTCCTACCATCTTGGCGACCCGCTCGACGCGGAGCTCATCTGGGCCGAGACACTTGTTGTCCGCCCGGTCATCAAGCCTGAAATGCGGGAGTTCCTCGACCTCTGTATTACGGCATGTACCAGGAGGAAGTGGCAGCCGGCGGAGGAGAACGATATACGGGTGCATTCCCGGAAGCAGGGGATTGCCGGCATGATCGACCGTACCCTCCCCGACGGCACTTTCTCCATTGTCCGGGCTGCGGGCGCGATGCCGTCCGGCACCTATGCGGCCGACCGGCTGCGGATCGCCGCCATAGCTCTCTGCCTCGGGGAGATGACCGGTGAGGCAGTGAAAGGCGGGCACGTGGAGTATATACCGGACGGGGTCTCGCGGTACCATACCGTCCAACCCCGGGACCTCCGGCAGCTCATTGCGACCCTGCACAAGATACGTTCAATCCATGATGGGGAAACTCCCCCGCACCCCCTTAACGCACCCTGCACCCGCTGCAAGTACGGGGAGAAATGCGAGAATGCCCGCGGGCACCGGCTCTCCGATCTGCTCTGAGGCCGGCTGGCAGGAACCATGGCCGGTCCCCGTTACAGGCATGACAATACCTTCCCGTCCTCTTTTCACACGAAAAAATATGACAGTTTGCATGGTGCCTGCGGTCCGGTGAATTACATCCCGGGCACTGGTTTTTCTGACGCAGGTGGGCCATACAGATGGCGTAGTCCATGCCGCAGGGTGCGATGAGGGCAGCCTTAAAGGGGTTTTTTACCGCCATGAATGGGGGTATGTTCGCAGCCTGTTAATAGCTGGCGGGTCGCGCCAGGCCGGTATACGAGGCATTCCCCCGGAGGATCACTTTTATCCCCTCCGACCCCCCCTAATACCTCCCTGCAGATAAATTCTCCATTCTCCGGTGTAAAAAAACAGATTTTATGCCCGGAATCCAGAAAGGGGCTGGGGGGGTCGGGCGGTGTACTTTGGAAAAGCATAGCCCGGGCAGTGCCCAAAAAATCCTGATTTTTCTGAAGGTACTTTCCTGTTCGTACCGTTCCTTATCGGAAATGGAAGTATACCGTCACACCCCCCATTATTCCATCCCTGCGGATCCACTTTCACCATCCCCCCACCCCCCGCTTTTATGCAGGCCCGGCAACTGTCCTGATCCCAAGCAGGCGGGCGCGACAACTCTTGACAGTACAACGAATCGAGACCGGGACAAAAGATGGCGATGCACTGGGATTTACCGGAGACCTTTTCTCCGGCTGGCTTGAACGGGAAAGTGGCAACCGGCTCTACCTCCATTATATCATCTCGCGACAGCGGAACATGGGCAATGTCCAGGCCCTGATCCGGGGATGGCTGGATCGTGGATACGATGTACGGGTGGTAATGCCGCGGCCGGTCATGCAGCACATTGTGAAGAAGTTCGGGTTTGTCCCTTCATGGGAATATTTCCCGGACCAGTACGAGGACAAGGTGGACGTGTGGTGCCTGCCTGCAGGTACGGAGGCTTCGGTTCAAACGTCCGTGAAACCTTCTGCTGCCGGTATACCCTGAAATCCTTTTTTTTAAAAAACGTGCTCTGGAGAAATCCTCTTTTCACGTGATGATCGCCTCCCATGCGCCACCCTTGCCCCATTGGGGGCGGGGTCGCATTGCGATGCCTCGGTATTATCTGAACTGGAAATTCTCGACAACTACGTACAGGTAATACGGTACAATCGCAATCAGGAGATGTCATAGCGGCGGGGGCAAGCTTGCATGCCCTCAAGAGCGTCTGAATTATTAAAAGGATTTCTCCAGAGCCAAAAAATGGAGAGAAAACAGAAAATTACTCTCCCAGCAGCGTCTTTGATACAATATACTCGCCCCGGGCTTCCCGGGTCGTGCCGATGATCAGCCAGCGCTCGCTGCCGTGCTGCTCCAGGACCCCGCAGGCCCCGATTATTTCGCCCGCGAGCGCCTGCCCGCTGTAGGTGTGGGTGAAGGAGAGGACCCGGGATACGGATTCGTGCTCGACTTCGTAGATCGCGGGGTTGTCGAAAGCAAGCGACGCGTCCTTCACCTTCGCTTCGATCGTTACCTTCCCAAGTACCTTCCCTTCCCTTGCCGGGGCGCTTTGGATCTCATCGTAGGAGCGGGTATAGAGGATGTCGAAATAGGTGCCCTCAATCTGCCCTCGGTTCCACTTCCGCTGCTCGTGGAGCACGAACTGATCATAGGGTATTTCTGGCCTGCGCTTCTCGTAAACCCTGCGCCACAGGTCCGGCGAAAGGCCTTCGATCTTTCCGTCCCGTATTCCCTGCTCTACCAGTTTTTGCGCAATGAACCAGTGCTTCCCGTACACCACCATGTCGATGTCCGAGCGCTCATTCTCCAGCCCGCAGAGGAGGGAACCGGTGCAGCCGATCGTTCCTGGCGGAAGGTGGAAAAGATCGAGCAGTCTCTGCACCCGCGGGTGATCCTGTGCAATACGGCCGATCCTAATGTCGGGCCTGAGTACCCGCTTCACGTCCGCATAAGGTACGCGGTGGAGGAGGCCGGCATATTGCGGTTTCTTTTCCGCTATAAGCGCATAGGCCTCGTCAAAGTCATATTTGGTGTACCTGCGCCCGGATGGATGGACCCGTTCTCCGTTCGCATCCGGCACATACCGGAGCACGCATCCGACCGATTCCGTATTGTCATAGGTGGAAACGGCATACAGCCAGCCATCCTTATCCTCGATAAAATCACGCAGGCGCACCGGCAGCATACAAAGAACCTCACATGGTCAGCAGGAATTTCGCCACCCGGTCGATGTCCGCGCCGGCCCGGAGGACCCGCTTCTCAGTAAGGTCGACAACGGTACTGGGGGTGCCGGCAAGCCGGCCGCCATCGATCAGGAACTCGTACGGTACCGTACACTCGGCCGGTGTGACCGGGTCCTTTGCCCCGTGGAGGTTGGCGCTCGTTGCGGTTATCGGCGAATCGAACTTCGCAATCAGCTGCAGGGCAAGGTCGTGGGCCGGCATCCGGATCCCGATCAGGCCGGTCCCCCCGGTCAGGATCGCCGGAACGGTCTTCCGTGCGGGAAGTATGGCGGTGACTGGTCCCGGCAGGAATGTATTGAGGAATGATTCAACCCCCGGATCAACGCGGGCAACGGCAAAGAGCATATCGAAGTCAGAGACTGCGATCGAGACCGGCATTGCAAGCGGGCGCTTCTTCGCCTCGTAAACCTTGAGGATCGCTTCGTCAGAAAACGCGTCGGCACCCAGCCCGTACACGGTCTCCGTGGGATAGACAATGATCCCGTCATGCATCAGGATGGAAACGGCCTTTTCGAGCACGTCCATTTTTAAAACTCACGCCCGCGGACCCGGTTGATGTCAAAGACCGCCTTGCTGCTGATGTGCATCACGGCAAAGACCCCGGCCTGGATAGGATCGGTCACGACAAGATCCGCGTGCTCGGGGACTGTCCCTGCCATCTTCAGCGCGATAACCGGGATCCCCGATTCCCTGACCCGGTCAACCGCTTTCGAGATATTCCCGCCCATGATCGAGCCGGCGAGTACCAGGATGGATGCGCGGGGCAGGCGTGCCACCGCATCCACGGCAAGGGCAAGGGTCTGCTCGCCCACGAGCGGGATCGTGTCCACCGAGATCCGTTCCCCCCGGATGTTGTGCCGGTCCGCTTCGTTGACTGCACCGACCGCAACCTGTGCCACCTGCGCTCCACCGCCGATGATGATCACCCGCGACCCGAAGATATGGCCGAAAGGCCTGTACGCTTTCACGTCTTTTACCGAGGGAATATTATTGAGATCTTCGAGCAGACGGTCATGGTCCTCGGCCGGCCCGCAATCATATTCAAAATAGAGCTCTGCCATCCCCGAATACGGGCCGGAATCGAAGAGTTCCTGGTTGATCATCACGATGTTGCCCTCGTGGTCGGCAACGACTGCTGCAATGTCCCGCAGGACTCCGCGGCGGTTCTCCGCTATGATCCGAATTGCCGAGCGTTCAGGTTCCGATTCCATAGGCCACGATGCGATAACCGGGGATCGAACCCGGGTTAGAAGCTTGGGAAGCTCCTGTCCTACCGCTAGACTATTATCGCGTACAAACTTCTGTGTGTTCTCTTATATTGAGTGATTTTTACATAAATATAGTGCCTTCCCTCTAGGGGCCCCGAAAAGATACCATTGCAGTGCATCCGATTTTTCCTGCAGCAGTCCTATATTTTTAAGCAGGGCAATACCAAGTATGTACACGATAGACAGATCCCCTCCCGCACCCTCCTGTGCCGAAAAATCTCCTTCCGGAGCCGGGGTACTACCGGGCCGGTAGGGGATTGAGAGGTCAAAAACCGGAGAAACAATTCATGTCACTACGAACCCTGTGCATAAGTCTCCTTGTTGCCGCTTGCCTGGTTATGGTGGTACTCCCTGTACAGGCTGAAAGCGCCGGCAGCTCACCAGTAAAAGTGATCTACCAGACCCCCTTCTCTTCAGACCCCCATTGGACGACAAACAACCCGTCGTCCGATTACTGGGATCCTTCTGGGGGAATGTATCACTTTTCCCTCGAGCCCAGCACCGGCAATTATGCCTATATACCTATAGACAGCATGGAGGGTTCTTTTACCTTCGAGTATGATGTAACCTTCGACCGTGTCGATGATGGTGCCGCGTTCCGTTTCGGCGTGACCGGTACGGAGATGGATTTCAACAAGGGCCCGAATGTCATCTCCATGTTCTCGAACGGGAAGCATGAGAACATCATGTCGCTGCACCTCGTTACGGTTGGCAACAGGGAAATGGAAGTGAACAGCCAGTCAGATGACGAGCTGACGAGCGGTACTATCGCTTACAAGGGTTCCACGGTCAGGTTCGAGCTGAACAAGACCTACCATGTGACCATAACCTACGATGACGACAGGAAGATCACCATCATGCAGGTCAGTGACAAGGCCAGCGGGGATGAGATATGGTCATATTTCATAAACACCGTCGGGGACGTCCGCAACATGAACCGTATCTATCTGGGCTCCCGGGGGGACTACGGGTCTATGAACGTCTATGCCCGCGGGTATATCGATAATGTCCGGCTCACGCAACCCGCCCCAGCCATAACCTCCGTACAGACCACCGTATCACCGACGGAGGAAACCACGGTACCGCCCGTAACGACAAAGAAAACCCCCGTCATCCCAACCCACCTGCCTGCGGACACGACCGGGTCTCCTACGGACACGACCGAATCTCCCATGGGCGCACTCCTGGCAGTCTTTGCCCTTGGCATAACCGGGATCTTGGGCGTCCTTTGCGGCAGGAAAAAATCCTGATACTTTTTGTTTTTGAGGGAAAATCTTCATTTTCTGAGCGGTCATCAGTTTGCAAAGGTCGGTTCAGACCTCCCTTCTTGTCATCGATATTCTGACAAACCTCTCCAGCCCAGAATGTAAGAAGAGTCAAACTCTTCGTTATCAGAGCGATCATCAGGCCGGTCTTCTGATAATCTCTTTAAAAAAACCGTGTAACCGGATTATCCGTGAGCGCATTGCCGGCTTAAAAAAGGTATTGGCTTGTGTATGATGACAGGAGGGGTTGACTCCCCCTGTACTCTGGAGTGAGAGTTGGTCCGGCACTGTTCCGGTGCAGGATTGCACCGGAGCCGGACAGAAGTGTGTTGTTGTTCACATTCCTGGGTGAGGAGATACTCGGGATGTGCATGGAGTGGTCATCGTTCATACGGGTGCGTGGCTCTTTTCCAAAGGATGCGCCGGTGGCAGGGACCGGGGGCGTCATGGTGCGCTCCCCTGATTGGCATTCCCGCAAGCCTGTGCCAGGTATCCTGCGGGGTTTTCCCGCTCCAGTGGTGAGTATGGAGTCACCATGGCATCTGCGGGGGATGTGGCACTCCCGCATCCAACTATGCAGGAGTGATCGCACCCGGCTGCACGGGAAGGCGAGACAAGCAGGCCTGCCGCGAGCATCACCAGTGCGATCCCAATCATGATTTTTCCCAGATCCATCTGACGTTGCTCCTTTATTTGGAAATTTGCGTGGGTCGGTGACACGCCGAAATGATATCGTGTATCACCTGATATTACCCTCTCGAAAGAAAAGCAGATAAATTCGTTACATCATCCGGGTTGTACGGTATAACTTTTCGGTTACAGGGTGGAACTCCCGGGATGTAAGCTGGGAGAGAATTTAAACAGTCACAACATTATCTTCTGCTGTCCAAACAATTATGATATACGTTTCGCATATTCTGGTGGTGCGCAATGGATCCTGCAGATAAATCCCCGACAATAATCATCCACGAAGAGTCAGACCCGCTTGAGGAACTCTCGGACTACCTCGATGTCCTCTCAAGCAGTGCCCGGCTCAGGATCTTAAAATTCCTTGAGAAGAAGCCCCGCGACGCCCGCTCGATCTCACGCGAGATCGAGACCAGCTATGAAAATACCAAGAAGCATCTCGACAAGCTCCTGAGTATCGGCGTTATCAAAAAAGAGGCCGGCCTTGGCGCTCCCACGTCTAAAGGGATCCACCCGGTCTGGGAATACTCCCTTGTACCCGGGGGACTTGAGGCCATTATCCGCAACCTCGGTCTCTTCTCGAATACCCGTGTCCAGATCACGGGGAGCGAGATCTCGCGGCGGCTTGATGAAGTGAAAAACACGCTGAACCGCGAAGTCCTCGGGGATGTCCCGGCAGTTATCGTCCTTGGCGGCTCGGATGATGCCAAGGTGTTCCTGCTGAAAAACGATGTAGTCAGTATCGGCAGGATCGACCCGGCAAGCCGCACNNGCCGCATGGCCGGATTGTCCGGGACAACAACGCATGGTATATTGAGGACTGCGGGAGCACCGGCGGGACCCAGCTGAACAACAAACACCTTGAAAAGAACGTGCGGACCCGTCTCCATGACGGGGATCTCCTTGAGCTTGCAAAAGGTGTTTCCGGCGTAAGGTTCCTTATGATCCTTCCCAAGGAACACTGAGATATATTATAGTTCCTGTACAGCGAATCTTACTTTTTAATAAAAGATGGGGTCTTTGGAAGTCTCAGAAAGAATCGTCTCATGACACCGCAATCCCGTTTTATCAGCACCGTGACACTCGCCGTTCTGTTCCTTATGAGCGCATGCGTCCTGCCGGTGACAGCTGCCGACCATACCGTAGCCCCCTCAGGAGCGGAATTTCTTTCAATCCAAGATGCTGTCGACTGGGCATCAAGCGGGGATACCATCGTTGTCGAGAGTGGAACCTATTTCGGGACTATACTCCTGAATAAAAAAATCATCCTTAAGGGGATTGACAGTGGCGGCGGGCTCCCGGTTATCGATGCAGGCCAGACTGATAACGGGGTGGATATCCATGTGGATGGCTGCACCGTGGAGCATTTAATCATCCGGAACGGGTCGCTCTTCACCGGTATCCGTGTTGCATCCAGTAATGACATCCTGCGGGAGAATACTGTCAGCGGTTTTGGCCAGGGTATCTCCCTTATCTCCTCCCAGCGGAGCACGATCACCGGGAACAATGTCACGGAAAATGGCCGGATTGGTATCGATCTCGAGGAAGCCAATGACAATGATATCGAACAAAACACCGTGACAAAAAATACCGTTGGGATCACCCTTGACGAGTATTCGCTCTCAAACAGGATCGACCGCAACAATTTTATCAACAACCAGAACGTGATCTCCAAGAGCGCTACTTCGCAGTGGAGTTCTCCGGAAACCTACACCTATGCCTATCTCGGGCAGAATGAGCAGAGCCGGATGGGTAACTACTGGAGCGATTACCTGGGGAAGGACCATAACGGGGACGGGATCGGGGATTCCCCCTATACGATCATCCTTGGAGGCAACCCCAAGGCGATCCTTGAATCCAGTCAGAACATCTTCGATGCTTTCCCCCTGATGGACCCGACAGAGTATTATTCCTCTCTTTCCGTCGTGCCCTTCCCGGCTGTTCCGGCAACATCGGTAATAAGTAAGGGAACGTCCCGTGTCATCACCCCGGCAAAGACGCCGGTCGTCACCGCTGCGACTTCCCCGCAACGGACTATTGCCCCCGCTCTGCCGGCCATCCTTCCTCTTCCCGGTTCCCCGGTGCTCTGGGCTGTCGGCCTCTTCGTCATCGTGATCGGGGCAGGTCTCTTTTACCTGGTCCGGTTAAGGAAGCCGGATATATCCACTCCGGCAGGAGGGGCAGTTTATCCGGGACCGGAGGGGCCGAACGGCCCTGGTGAAAGCCCCCCGCCGGTTATAAAAAAAGAGAAAACCGCCGCAGACGGGACACCCGCTCCGGTCACCTTTATCCAGCGGCTCAAAGAACGGCTGAAGGCTGCCATAACCGGGTTAACCATGAGTACAACCCAGGTAGCCCGGGCGGGCGCTGCGGCAACCCTGCCGCTCACCGCAAAAGCGGCAGCGGTCTTAAAAACGGTTGTGGCCGACCGTTCACGGTCTCCCGCATCGTCAACAAAACCCATCCCCCGTACTGCCCGCCCCGAGAGCCTGGAACCCCCGCCGATCACTCCGGCTCCCGAACAGAAGAACTATTTCCCCCGGGAACTCGAGAGCAAGTATACCGAAATCACCTACATCGGCCGGGGCGGTATCGCCTGGGTCTTCTCTGCCCGCCGCAAATCTGACGGTGTGAAGATAGCAGTCAAGATCCCCATCAGCTTTGATGAAACAACCGGGAAGTGTTTCCTCAACGAGATTGCGGCATGGGAGACCCTGCGGCATGAGAATATCGTGGAGGTCACTGCGGTCAACATCCTTCCGGTCCCCTATGTGGAGATGGAGTTCGTGCCCGGTTCCCTGGAAGCCCTGGAGAAGCCGCTCCCTGTCTGGAAAGCGGTCCATATCATTAACGGTGTCACGGCCGGCCTCCAGTACGCCCATGAACACGGGTTCATCCACCGCGACATCAAGCCCCACAATATCCTCTTAACGGAGGATGTGGTACCCAAGATCACGGACTGGGGCATGAGCAAGGTGCTGGCCGCAGACATAAAAAAGTCCAGTATTGCCGGTTTCTCGCTCTCGTACGCGGCTCCCGAACAGGTCTCGCCTTCGGAGTTCGGGAGGACCGGCGAACGCACGGACATCTACCAGCTGGGGGTCGTCTTCTACGAACTGGTAACGGGGTCGATCCCATTCGGTGGCGAGAGTATTGTCGAGGTGGGAAATGCAATCCTGCGGGAGAACCCGATCGCACCTTCCGAATACAACCCCGATGCCATGGCGGTCCAGAAGATTATCCTGAAATGTCTTGAGAAAGACCCGGCCCGCCGTTACCAGTCTGCTGCCGAGCTTCTGGACGCCCTTGCCGGGTATCTTGACGAGGATGACTGATACATGCCGGTGCGGGCCGGCAGGTTTTCAACAAGAGGACATATTGGAGTTCATCCATGGCGGAACCTGAAAAAAAATATGAGCCGGCCATCTGCGGCCACTGCGAGGGGTATGGCTGCACCTATTGCAGCGGGACCGGGAGCGTGATGGTTGAGGCGCCGAAGAGAAAATGCCCGCATTGCGACGGGGCCGCATGCTTCTATTGCGGTTTTACCGGCTGGTATCACCCGAAAGGGAAGTACGACTGAAGACAGGTTATTATTTGGGAGTGTGTGACCCCCTCTCTCATGCCGATGAACACTGTTGGCTGTTCTTACATTTTTACAACGTAGAACTTGCAATCTACGCGGTCTGGAACCCCCCTCTTATACCCCTCGTCCCCGTCAGGCGAGGGGGCGCATTGCGATACGACGTTATTACCGGTTTGTTCATTTTCTCCTGACGGTAATCCGTCATTATCGCATCATGGGGATGCCATAGCGGCGGGGGCATGCTTGCATGCCCCCAAGAGCGCCAGAATTATTTAAAGATCTCTACAGAGCAAAAAAAAATCAGAGCAGTTCCAGCGCTTCCCTGCCGGTCATGCCGATCCTGATACCGCGCCCGAATGCCGAGCGGTTGGCTTCCTTGACAATCCCCGTCAGGATGTCATTGGTGTCCACAATGGACGGCCCGAGTGACGGCCGGACCTTGACCGCCGGATAACTGAATGAATCGAGCGCCGCGACGTCGAACGCCCCGCACCCCACCATGCCTACATCGGTCTTGACCGCGACAAGGTTCGCCGGGCCCAGCGGGATGACAAAACCGTCTGCTTTTTTCCGTGACAAACGGACTTCAATAAACTCCATAGCGCTCCTGCAGAAATGGTTGGCGTGAAGGAATAAGAAACATGCGCCGGAAAACGATAGGTTTACTTCTCATAATGCGCTACAACTGGACTAGAGAACGCGGGGGAAGATCGTGGACAGGACGCTTTCGGCAGTACTGGATGACGTGAAAGGGGGTCACCGGCTCAGCGGGAAGGAGGCACTGACGCTCTTTAAGACCCGCGGCCGGCAGGTCTGGGATATCGCGGCGGCGGCCGATGAGGTCCGGGAGGAGCGGGCCGGAACTGCCGTCACCTATGTCCGGAGCCAGAACATCAACGTCCCCAACCTCTGCGTGAATGCCTGCGGGTTCTGCGGGTAC
>PMKW01000168.1:0-146 GCA_003157895.1 Methanoregula sp.
ATGACAGACCACGAAAAGCTATCGAGGCATGCCGGAAATGGGTGGCTGACGGCGGGTTTAAGATGGCAGATATCCGGAAGGCTTCGCTCGATGCCCATGCTGCCGCCCGTGAAGCGGAAGAAGAGGACGCACGGGCTGCTGCCCAC
>PMKW01000168.1:281-6870 GCA_003157895.1 Methanoregula sp.
ACGTTCACCGCGTTGATGAGCAGGATGGCCTGGGCCTTCGTGTGGTACCCCCACGCAATGAGCAGGAGGCCCCCGATGATCCAGATGAGAAATCCAATCTGCTGGGCGCCGAGGCTGCCGATCTGGCGCACCCCCAGCCAGCCCAGGATGCCAAGGCCGGCACCGGAATATTCCAGAAAAGTATTGAGGGGTACCGGGATCATGGAGCACGCTCCCGGCTATTCATGGAGCAGGGCAGTCCGGCGTGTGCAGTGCCGGCATCACAAAAAGTCCTGTAGCAGATCAATGTGTTCTGCCCCGCCTGTGCTCATATCCTGTTTTAAGATTTTTCTTTATGAATTCCTACTATGGCCGGGGTTCAATCTTCAAACAGGGGAATACACCCCCATATGTATATTGGCAGGACAGGAAAAAAGGAGGAATTGGGTTGCAGTGAGGATCCCGCGGATTCACTTCTTCAGCTTCCTGAGGAATGCATCAATTTTCATCCCGTCAACGAGCTGCTTCTTTTTCAGGGTATCGGCTGCATCGAAGATGGCATATGCCTCGTCGCAATACTTGTCGAAAAATGCCCAGCTCATCTGCTGCTTGCGCCCCCATGTTACACAGACCGGCCCAATTGTTGTGTATCCCGGGACATATACGTAATGCCCGTTCTCCTGTTTTGGGGGTTCCGAAGTAGTGGTCCACGGCTTGCCGGCATGGAATTCGGGCAATGCCGAATCCGGCAGGGAAAGACCAAGGCCGGAACCGATATCCGCGTAGACCGTACTTTTAATCTCGTTATGGTTTTTCCGGTTGATCTCGGCAAACGCCTTGATCTTGTACTTCTTCTTTGCAGCGGTCCAGCCTTTCGTGCGCCAGAGCTTGACAGAGTCAAGTACACAGAGGCCGTTTTCCGTGTTCCCGTTCTCCTTATGCCATTCGTTCAGTACATCCGTATCGGTTATCGGCAGAATTTTTTTCTGCTCGGCATCTTCAAAGCGGAGTGTCTGGTGAGCCCTGCCGGCGATGACGCAATCTCCGTGGTAATCGTTGCCGAACATCGGTGTCGGGACACCGTTGTGCTGGACATCGAAATCATACTCCGGGGGTAATTTGGGAGGTGCTTTGAGAATAGACGACAATTGCAGGTTCCGGGCATCGCGTTTCGCTGGTAGTTTCCCAAATTTAATAATCCTTGTCAGATTCTTGTTTCTGGATACTGCCATGTTACATACTCCTATAAAAAATATATTCTGTCATATCATCCACATAAATCTTTGTGCTCCGGCGGTCACGACACAAATATCGCGTACACTAAAAAAAGTAAACCTGCCGTTTCATTTTGAGATCAATACAACCCTGCCGGGAAAAAGCAGGGGCCGGCTGGAACTTCCTGAAAAAGAGGAGGAACGGCAACAGGCAGTAACTCCCTTTTATTTTCCCTCACGGCATATCCGGTGATCCGGCCGGTTATCCGCAGGAGAATGCCCGGTGCCGGCTCCAAAATATTGCCGGAAGCCGTCTGGTTGCGGGTCTCCCTTTTCCCTGTGTCACTTCCTACAACAGCCCGAACAAGCGGAGCACTCCCACAAAAAGACCTCCCGCCATGAGAACGAGGAAGACCCGGGCCCAGAACTTCATTGTGACGACACCGGTCGGGTCCGGGTCCCGCGGGTGCATCTGCGTATCGGCGTAGTCCCGCATGAACGGGCGGCCGCATTCGGGGCAGACGGTATGGAATTCCGAATCAGCATAACCGCACTTCGGGCAGGTGAATGGCTCCCCGCTCATGGTTGTGCCTCCGGGCAGGGGAAATTTCCGGGAGTGGTTCTACCGGAAACATACCAGCATACGGCCGCGAGTGCCAGGAAAAGGATCCCGATGCTCGGCAATCCGAACATGAGATAGAGGAGTAAAAATCCATCATTCTCAACATGGGGCGGCCCCGGCATTATCAATCCTGCCGAGACAAGATAGGGTGAGAATTCAAAGTAAAGAGTCGCAACCGAACAGAGTGTGATGACAAGTGCAGTGCCGGCCAGAACCGGCACCCATCTTCCCAGCCATTTCTGCGACCAGAAGAAAAGTGCAGCGCAGGGAGGGAGGAGGCAGAATACCGTCTGCGACAAAAGAATCCATACAACACCTGGTTCATAAATCGGGGGGTTCAGGCCGGTGATGACAAGGAGTCCTGATACCAGCGAGGATACCACGGTAATAGCAAAAGCGAGGCAGAGTGGAATCCCCAGGTACCATGATGGGTTCTCTGTCCTCGTGCTCAGGAGGAATGCAACCCCCCCGCACAGCGAGATGAATGCAGTGAAGGAGAAATCACCGAGCATGAATGCCAAGGGCAGTTCCAGACCGGTGGTCATTACAAGATATACCTGCACGGTGTCCAGGACGCTGATCAGAGGAACAGAGAAGAACACCGCCGACATGACGACAAGTGCAAGGTATATTTTTTTCATGATCCTCTTTTCAAATGGACTCTCTTGATATTTTTACATAGAGTATTTGATATGAAAATGGTTTGAATATGACAATGTACAATTCTCGTTGAATTTTAACCTGTGGAGAATGCCCGGCGATCTCCTTTCGGACCCCTGCCCTCCGGGAATCATTGGCGCAGGAAATCCTGAAAAAGGACGGAAGAGAGGGTGCAATAAAAATGGGGATAATGCGGGAGAGGATCCGTAAAAATATTATCTCTTCTTTCCCGCTGCCCGTTTCACCGGCTTCTTTTTTATCGCCGCCTTCCCCTTCCCGCCCGGCACCACATCCTTCATCTCGCAGGGAATGCACTTCTCCACCTTCTCATCAAAGATACGATANNGCAGCCTGCATGTGGTAGCCGGTACAGTGCGGGCACTTCAGGGCTGCCCCCACCGCCATGCTGATCAGCTCAACATACTTCGGGTCGAGCGGGCTTGTCTGGGCAACGGTGCCCTTGTACAGCAGGTGGGAGATGAGCACCTCGGGGCGCTCGCCCATCCTTTTAAAGATGAGCGGGACCCTTCCGTACTCCTGCTCGATATCCTGCATCCATTCTTTTGCCGTCTTATCTGCGCCGGTATCTACAATATGGGCGAGCTTCTCTTCGAACTGGTCCTTGGTTGAGAGTGCTGATACTAACTTTACCATCATATCACCGTGTTGGTCTCGGAGAACGGCAGGATTTTCACCAGGATATAGTCCCGCATCCGCGAGGGGACAATCTCTGCCAGGTCCCCGAGTTTTATCCCATCCTCGATCTCGATTGCCCGCAACGGGGCTGCAAACGTGTCGTAGGGCAGTTTCACCCGGAGCCCCCGCATCTGTACCGTGAGGGGNNGAGACGGAGAGCGGGTCTTTGGCTATGTCGTCCCGCTTCTTCTCAACCACTCTCGTAATCTCTGCAACGATCTCATCCAGCTTCTCCAGCTGGTCGGCCTCTTTTGTCCTGCGCATGAAACGCCCGACATTGCCCACGTATCCCTCGACCGGCGGGTTCGTAATGCGCCGGAGGGTTTCTTCGGACGGCCCGCCGCACAGCACGATCGGCACCTCGATCCCGCGCCGGAGCGTTGGCATCTTGTACTCGATACAGGTCTCGAAGTTGCCCATGAGGTACACTGCGACATCGTGCTCGTTGATCACATCCCGCTCCTCGTCGTTCAGGCCGGCGATCCTTTTACCGGGCCCCCGGGCAAGGCTGACCATGTTGGTCTTTGCCCCGATCCGGCGCACGTACTCCGCAAGATCGCAGGACGGGTGGGGCAGGTGGTGGATCTCGAGGCTCATGCTCACGATCGCGATCTCGGTTCCCACGAGCGGCGAGTCCGTCACCTCACCAAAGAGGGGCTTTCCGATCCGGCGGATCAGCTCGATGTCCTCCCTGGGGACAAAGCACTGGAGCACGACCTCCGCTGCAATGATGTGCTTCTGGACGATATACCCGCCAAGGTCCTCGATCAGGTCGACAATGATGTCGTGCTGGTAGATCCCGCCCTTATAGGTGACCGGTACCAGGGTCATGGCTTCTCACCAATCAGGGCGAACTTCGCGGCAACCAGAGTATCGACATCCTCCGCAAGCGTATTCTCGCTTGCCACAAACGAGAACTTCGTCTTGGTGAACTTTTCGCTCCGCAGCCGGAAACCTTCCGGTGCAATGCACCGGAACGCGTAGATCAGATCCCGGAAGACGGACTCGCTCGGGTCAGCGACCACCAGGTCCTCGATCTCCCCGGGTGCCATCGTGACACCGTAGAGCATCACGGTGAAACGGTCCGGCTGTTCTACGTGGTCTTTCCCGAATTTCTCCCAGAAAATCTTCAGCATCGGGGCAAGGTAGGTCTCGTCCGAGATGACGAGGGTGATCTTTCCTTCGAGCGGGTTCACGTTCGCAAAGTCGCGGACACGGACGATCGTGGTGATCTTCCGGAGCGTCCCCACCGCGACGAAGATCGGCACCTTCGGGTCGATAAAGATATGGAGTTTCTCGATCACCTTGAGGAGGTTGTGGTCTAAGAGGACGTCGTTTGTGATCTGCCGGTAGTACTCCGCCCCCAGCGGTTCGGGGCACTCCACTTCAAAGTACTCAAGGGCAGCCATTTCATCGTTCCTGTATGAAACCTGATGCCAGGAGCGCAGACCCGACAGCGCCGATATACTGCGAGTACGGCGGCACGACAATCTTTGTCTGGAGCAGTTCGCCCATGGCAAAGACGAGGCCCTCGATGAGCGAGGTGCCCCCGACCATGATCACCGGCTCCCTGATGTCCACTTCCTGCAGCTGCTGTTCGAAGACCTGCTCGGCAACGGAATGGCAGGCTGCTGCTGCCACGTCTTCGCGGGTGCTCCCGGCGGCAAGGGCGTTGACCAGGCTCTGGGTACCAAAGACGATGCAGTAGCTGTTCATCGGCACCCGCCCGCCCATGCCTTTCATGGCAAGCGGCCCGAGATCGGTTATCTCGACACCGAGCCTTTTTGCGGTCATTTCCAGAAACCTCCCGCTCGCCCCTGCGCAAATGCCGCCCATCGTGAACGTGCCGGGGATCCCGTCCATCACCGAGATCGCCTTGTTGTCCATGCCCCCGATATCGATGACGGTAGCCGGCCCGTGCTGGCGGTCCGCAAGATAGACCGCTCCCTTCGAGTTGACGGTCAGCTCTTCCTGGATGAGGTCGGCCCTGATCTCCTTTCCTACAAGGAACCGGCCGTATCCTGTGGTACCGACCGCCTGGAT
Organism: Methanoregula sp.; assembly: GCA_003157895.1. Lineage (GTDB taxonomy): Archaea > Halobacteriota > Methanomicrobia > Methanomicrobiales > Methanospirillaceae > Methanoregula. Next base: position 5,496 of record PMKW01000168.1, read on the forward strand.
CTCGTCCCGGGTGACCCCTGCATTATGGAGGGCGTACGCAATCACTTCCTGGGCGCTTTTAATGACTTCCGTGGTGGGTTGCCAGCCGGTGCCGATGATCTTGTTGTCCCTCATTATGACCGCTTTGGTTGTTGCGGAGCCCGAGTCGAGGCCCATGGTGAGACCCTGCTGGGTCTCCCGGGCGAGCAGGGCACGGCGCCTTGCAATCGTGGTAAGCGCTTCCATGCGGGTGAGGAGCGTCCCCGAAGTCGTGCGTTCGGTGAACGAGTAACTGACCACCGGCAGTTTCGAGTGCCCGGTGATATAGTGCCGGAGCTCGTTTCTCACAATCGCCGCCTCGGCGCAGCGGAAGCAGGTGGCGATGAAGACTGCGTCGGCATCCACCCTCCCCTCCACGAGCGCCATGGCCCGGGCAATGGCGAGTTTTAAGTCCGGGCTCCGGACATCGAGGCCGAACCGGTCGAAATCCCGGCGGATGTCCTTGAGCGCGATATCCGGGAAGAAGATCTCGCCGCCCACTTCATGGGCCGCGATATCGATCTCGCGCTGGATACCCGAATATTCCGGCCCGCAGGAGAGCTGGGCGATCCGTACCGGGGGGGTCATTTCTTCCCTCCCAGTCCGTCGAGGAATCGTTTTATCGCAGCAACGAACTGCACGCCCTCTTCCTCGCTCTTCGGGTAATAGAGGTCGAGCTTCGGGATGTCCTTCTGCCGCACGAGGAATTTTATCAGCTCGTTTGTACGGGCGCACCCCATGCAGCCGAACGAGAGGTCGGCGTCGTTGATGATGATCGCTGCCTCGCAGGTATCGATCATCGGCCCGTAGAGCGACATCCGGCCCCGGACNNGATTCGAGTCCTGAGGTCTGGATGCGTTCGCGGATGGCTACAGCAGATGAGAGCGGGGTGTGGCCGTAGCGGGCCACCAGGTCAGAGAGGATCAGGCTCGTTGCAGGATAAATGAATACTTTTGCCATTTCAGGACTCCTGAGCATCGATCAGTTTCTTGAGCCGCCCGATATCGAGCGCCTTGTGCTCGAGCGGGTTCTGCGGCGGGGGAATGGTCGCTATATCACGGGTCTTTATCGCTTCAAGCCCGTGCGAGACATAAGGAATGACCGTCATCTCGTGTTCCATGCCATGGTAGCCCGGGCGTGCACCGCCGAGGTTTGCCCGGCAGCGGCGGGGATCGCCCGGCGGGAAACCGCGGTCCTTGACAAAGATATGGTCGGGATCGATCTTCCGGAGCTCGGTAACGATCCGATCCACTTCTTCCTCTTTCCCGCTGATGACAAGGCCGAAACAGGTCTCCTTGATCATGACACCTTTTGCTATCTCGTATGCCCGGATACCGAGATCTGCCGGGGTGATATC
>PMKW01000054.1 GCA_003157895.1 Methanoregula sp.
TTCTCCCGCCGGTCGGTCAGCACCATCGGCAACTTCTGGGTGCTGCTCATCCGGAGCGTCATGATCCTGCTGCCCATCTGCCTCGTCATCTCGCTTCTTCTGGTGTCGCAGGGGGTTCCCCAGACGTTCAATGGCCCGGTTACAATTCCTCTCCTCGACCCGGTGAATGACAGTAATGGTGTTCAGGCCACTACGCAGACAATTCCGCTCGGGCCGGTAGCGTCCCAGATCGCGATCAAACAGCTGGGCACCAATGGTGGAGGTTTCTATAACACCAATTCCGCCCACCCGCTGGAAAATCCCACGCCGTTCTCCAACCTTCTCGAGATGCTCGCGATCCTCTTCATCCCCACGGCACTCTGTTACACGTTCGGGAAGATGATCGGCTCCGGGCGCAAAGGCATCGCCCTCTTAATGGCCATGACCATCATCTTCCTGCCGCTTGCCGGTATTGCGATCTGGTCCGAGCTGGGCGGGAACCCGGCATTCACGCCCCTGGGCATCGACCAGACACCCGGGCTTATCCAGCCGGGAGGGAATATGGAAGGAAAGGAAGTCCGGTTTGGGATCGTCCCCTCGGCATGGTTCTCGGTCGTGACAACGGTTACTTCCTGCGGGGCGGTCAACTCCATGCATGACTCCTTCATGCCGCTCGCCGGATTCGTCCAGCTCTTCGATATACAACTGGGCGAAGTGGTCTATGGCGGCGTAGGTTCAGGCCTGTATGGGATGCTCGTTTTCGTCATCCTCGCTATGTTCATCGCCGGCCTGATGGTAGGCCGGACACCGGAACTCTATGGCAAGAAGATCGAACAGAACGAGATGAAGCTCGCCACCATCATCATTCTGATCCCGATTTTCCTGATCCTTATCTTCACGGCACTTGCTGTGATGACCGATGCCGGCAGGGCCGGGGTTTTCAACCCGGGACCGCACGGATTCTCGGAGATCCTGTACGCATTCAGCTCCACATCGCAGAACAATGGAAGCGCCTTTGCAGGACTGTCGGCAAACAGCCTCTTCTATAATCTGGCGGGGGCATTTGCCATGTTCGTTGGACGGTATGCGGTGGCGATCCTGACGCTCGCTCTTGCCGGGTCGCTCGTGGTAAAGAAGATCGTTCCTGCCGGTGAAGGTACCCTGCGGGATCACCGCCCGCTCTTCATTATCTGGCTCGTCTTTGTTATCATCATCATCGGGGCGCTGAGTTTTGTGCCTGCCCTTTCGCTGGGGCCCATAGCCGAGTTCATGAATATGGCCGCAGGGGGGATAATCCATGTCTGAACCTGGACAAACCCGGAACCCCACTGCTATTCCAGGCCTTTACCAGCGGGCTGTTATTGACGCCTTTGGAAAACTCGATCCCCGGACCATGATCCGGAATCCGGTCATGTTTACCGTAGAAGTCGGCAGTGTGATCACCACGCTTCTCTGGCTGCAGGCATTGACAGGAAGAGGCGAGGCCCCGGCAGGATTCATCGGTGCGATCTCGGCATGGCTCTGGTTCACGGTGCTCTTNNCTTGCCGAAGGCCGGGGTAAGGCGCAGGCCGATTCCTTACGGAAGATGCGGCGGGACACCGAGGCCAAAAAACTCAATCCCGACTATACTCTCATACGGGGCAGGGAACCCGATGAAAAATACGTCTCTGTGATATCATCCTCAGCCCTGCGGAAGAACGATCTCATCTATGTCAAAGCCGGGGACACGATCCCGGTGGACGGGGAAGTTATCGATGGCGTTGCATCGGTAAACGAGAGTGCTATCACCGGGGAAAGCGCACCGGTTATCCGTGAGTCAGGAGGCGATCGGAGTGCGGTCACGGGAGGGACAAGTATCCTTTCCGACTGGCTTATCCTCCGGGTCAGTGCGAATCCCGGCGAAGGGTTCCTCGATCATATGATCGGTCTTATCGAAGGGGCGAAACGACAGAAAACCCCTAACGAGATCGCGCTCAACATTCTCCTCATTGGTCTCACCGCGGTTTTCGTCGTTGTTTCGGCCACACTCTATGCGTTCTCGCAGTACAGTGTAAAAACCGCGGGTGTTGGCACGACCGTCACCGTTACTGTACTGGTCGCCCTCTTTGTCTGTCTCGCCCCTACAACCATCGGGGGACTCCTCAGTGCGATCGGCATCGCCGGGATGGACCGGCTGATCCAGCGCAATGTCATCACCACATCCGGTCGTGCCATCGAGGCTGCCGGAGACGTAGATGTCCTCCTGCTGGACAAGACCGGCACGATCACGCTCGGGAACCGCCAGGCAGTCGAGCTGATCCCGGTTGACGGGACGGAGATCATGGATCTCGCGGAAACGGCACAGCTCGCATCCCTTGCCGATGAGACCCCGGAAGGGCGCAGTATCGTGGTGCTGGCAAAAGAAAAGTACGGACTCCGCGGGAGGACGGTCGGCGCGACCGAATCGAGCACGGAAATGCAGTTCATCCCCTTCACGAGCCAGACCCGGATGAGCGGGGTCGACCAGGGAGATCTTCACATCCGGAAGGGTGCAGCGGATGCCGTGTTTGCCCACATCCAAAAGTGCGCTAAATACGAAGTGTCGGAGCAGCTGAAACAGGAAGTGGACAAGATCGCCCGCGCCGGCGGCACTCCCCTTGTTGTTACGAAAAACGGGAAAGCCCTCGGGGTCATTCACTTAAAGGATATTGTCAAAGGCGGGATCAAGGAACGATTTGCCCAGCTGCGGAAGATGGGCATCAAGACCGTCATGATCACCGGTGACAACCGGCTTACCGCTGCTACAATTGCTGCGGAAGCGGGGGTTGATGATTTCCTGTCAGAGGCCACTCCGGAGAGCAAACTCAAACTTATTCGTGAATACCAGACCGGCGGAAGAATGGTCGCCATGACCGGAGACGGTACCAACGATGCCCCGGCGCTTGCGCAGGCAGATGTTGCCGTTGCCATGAATACCGGAACCCAGCCGGCACGGGAGGCCGCGAACATGATCGATCTCGACTCTAACCCGACAAAACTGATCGAGATCGTCGAGATCGGCAAACAACTGCTCATGACCCGGGGGGCACTGACCACCTTCTCGATCGCAAACGACATTGCAAAATATTTCGCGATCATTCCGATCGCATTTGCCTCCACCTACCCGTCTCTTGCTGCCCTGAACGTGCTCGGGCTTCACAACGGTATCCTCTCGGCTGTGATCTTCAACGCGATCATCATTGTCCTCTTAATCCCTCTCGCACTTCGCGGAGTCAGCTACCGGGCAATGTCGGCAGAAGAGGCGCTTCGCAATAACATCCTCATCTATGGGATCGGTGGGCTTATCGCTCCGTTCATCGGGATAAAGCTGATTGATATCCTGCTCATTCTCATAGGAGTGTAAATATCTGTGATTACTTTTCCTGAATGTCGCCCGGATCCCGATACGCTCCTTGCCCGTATCCAGGGTGAAGAGCGGCAGAAGAACCGGGGCAAACTCAAAATTTTCCTGGGGTACATCGCAGGGGTCGGTAAGACCTACGAGATGCTGCAGGCCGCCCATCACCGGAAGCGTGACGGCATTGATGTACGGATCGGGTACGTCGAGACCCATGGGAGGGTCGAGACCGAAGCACTGGTGGAGGGCCTCGATGTCATTCCTCGTAAGATGATCGAGTACCAGAACGTGAAGATTCCGGAGATGGACCTCGATACGATCCTCACCCTCCGCCCGGAACTTGTCCTTGTCGATGAACTTGCCCATACCAATGCACCGGATTCACGGCACCTGAAACGTTACCAGGATGTCGAGGAACTGCTCGATGCCGGTATTGATGTCTATACAACGCTGAATGTCCAGCATATCGAGAGCCTCAACGATGTCGTTGCCCAGATCACCGGCGTCATTATCCGGGAAACCATCCCGGACCGGGTGATCGATGAAGCGGCCGAGATCGAACTGGTGGACCTGGCCCCGCCGGAACTTCTCCAGCGGCTCCGGGAAGGAAAAGTGTACGTTCCCGAGATGGCTGCCCGTGCCCTGGAGAAGTTCTTCAACGAAGGCAACCTGTTCGCCCTGCGGGAACTTGCCCTCCGCCGGGCCGCCGAACGGGTCGATGACCAGATGCTTGCCTACATGCAGACCCGTGCCATTCCAGGACCCTGGGCCGCGGGGGACAGCCTGCTGGTCTGCATCGGGCCGGGACTGTTATCTGAACGGCTGGTCCGGACAGCCCGCAGACAGGCAGACCGGATGACGGCTCCCTGGACTGCTCTCTATGTCCGGAAACCATCCCACCATCGGCTTTCGAAGGAGGCACAGGAACAGATATCGAAGACGCTCCATCTCGCAGAAACGCTGGGTGCAACAACTGCTACCGTGCCCGGGATCAATGTGGCAACGACGGCTATCGATTATGCCCGCAAACACAATGTTACCAGAATTGTTATAGGCAAAACGCTTCGTCCCCGCTGGCAGGAATTTGTTTTTGGTTCTGTTGTAGACCAGCTCATCCATAACAGCGGTACTATCGATATCTATGTCATAAGCAGTCAGGAAAAAATAGCGCCGCCCCCTTTGGATATGGAACCTCTGCTTCCGGCAACACCCCCAAAGGATTACGTTGCAGGCCTGGCTCTGGTTGCCCTGATCACTCTGATAGGTTGGCTGATCCATTCATTCATATCGCCGACAAACCTGGCAGTCCTGTATATTCTCGGTGTCGTTGCCATTGCCTGGAAAAGGGGATTGCGCCCGGCCATCTTCACCGCAATTATCGGCGTTATCTCTTTCGATTTCTTTTTCATCCCTCCCTATCTGAGTTTCCGGGTATCGGATACAGAGTACCTCATCACGTTTGCCGGGATGATCGTGCTGGGAGCTCTGGTCAGCATTCTGGTGACACGGTCTCGTGAACACGCCGAAGCCGCAGAGATTCGCGAGCAGGAGACCGGGACCCTTTATGGTCTTGCGCAGGATCTCGTCCGGGCTTTTGATGCTGATTCAATTGTCTCGGCTGTCGCAGTTCATGTCAGGGAAATTTTCCAGTGGGAGTGTGTGTTCCTTCTTCCGGAAGAAAATCATCTTGTAGTCTCTCCAGCCAGTCAGATCCTCACACTCAATGAGGACGATATTGCAGTTGCTACATGGGCTTTTCAGCATAGCGTCATCGCAGGTTACGATACGGATACTCTCCATGGATCCCCCATCAGGTATATTCCTCTCGTCAGTTCGCAAAAAGTATGGGGAATTATGGGAGTGAAACCCACGGAACCGGGCGGCGTGATCACTCATGAACAGGAACAGATTCTTAATGCGTTCGCCCGCCAGGCTGCATGGGCACTGGAGCGGGTGAACCTGACCAGGAACCGGGACTAAAAGGGAATCAAAATCCGGACCGGGCATGACAAGACATGATATTTTTACCTGCTGACTGTCAGGGCAGATCCATGCTCAGGGAACCCCCGGATCCCATAACACCCCGGACACCGGCGATCCCAAAACAGCCCTTCTTTTCAGATCCTGTGCTCCGGTAGCACCCGGAAGGACTTTCGCTGTCCAATTGCGTGTATTAGCCCGGATTTTGTGTCACGACGAAGAAATTCCAGTCCGGCGCATATACGGGCCCGGAAAAAACGTTATTGTACCGTTTTTCCCGAATTCCCCGGATTTTGGGTACACCGGAATTTCCGGCTTTTTTTAAATCGCCCTATAATTGCTCCGTTTGGAAAAAGGAGCCCTGTTTACGATCTCACACCCCTTCCCCGCCTTTACTCTCCGAAAGGGGATTTTCTCCGACAGATGCCGTCGGTGGATCGACGGGTCCGGGTGTCACTGCAGGGAGGAGGAAGAGCGGGACTCTCACCGCAGATCCCGGTGAGCCCGGCGCGGATTCCGGATCGCCGGATTTTCCGCCCGGGGCCGGGGCGGCCGGCCTTTTCCTCCGCTTCGGGACCGGCGGCTGGTCCGGTATCAGCTGGCCGTGGCGGTCAAGCTCTGCAACGGAATCTGCCAGGACCCGGAAGAACCGGAACGTACGTTTGGGCGTATAGATCCAGAGCTCGCGGGAGATCTCGGGCGAGGATACGATGAAGCGGAGCGCTGCGAGATCTTCTGCCATTTCCCGCACCTTGCAGCATCCAGTACATTTCCTTTTCTGGACCATACAGTCATAGACCAGACTGCAAGAGAGCATAAAAAACAACCAAAGAATTAAGACTCCGTCGTGCCAGATGGGTGCATGAACACCAATTCCGGGCAGAATCTGGATATACTCCTCAATGTTGCGAAGGGGGGGCAATGATGGCCGTCAATTCACCATCAACGGCACAGAGCACCCGTCCACCGCTCCGAAAAAAATATAGGGTCGGACTGACCGCTTTTGAAGAATCAGGTCCTGATCCTTTTTCCCGAAAGCCACCGGGAATGTGCAGGTACTCAGTGATACTTGTCGGTAGTTTTTCCGTCGAAATGCTCTTCACTGGAAAGGGCTTCCCGCTTGGTCTTCCGGATGATTTTGTCCTGGTGCTCCGGCGGGGAGTAGATAGTGTACAGTTTCAGGAACCCGGTCTCTGAAGTGTTTGTCACGTTATGCATTGCACCGCACGGGACAATCACCCCGCTCCCATTCTTTACCATATGGTCCGTGCCGTCAATAGTTACTATTCCTTCCCCTTCTTCAAAACGGAAAAACTGGTCAACATCCCCGTGGGTCTCAAGGCCGATATCCTCACCCGGTTTCAGGGACATCAGGACAAGCTGGCTGTGCTTTCCGGTATAGAGGACCCTGCGGAAATCCGTGTTCTTCCTTGTTTCTTCTTCGAGATTTGCCGCAAACCCATTCTTTCCGGTTTTGTGGAGCCCGGATTTTTCAGGGCTGGAAGAATTCTGGACGCTGATACCGGTATGAAAGTGCGGGTTTCGTGCGGCATTTTTTGCCTCCGGCGAATGGGTTTTGATTGCAGCAGCGATATCCTCATCAGACACAGTGTGAGCCGGCATGCCTGCATGATTATGCAGGTTATGGGAGACTACCTTTGCATCATTTTTCGTTACCTGTGCATCCATTATTGCGGCAGTGTGCTGCGAATGGGCCCTGGCCTGCGCCTCCTCTGAAACAGGATGGGACTCCTGTCCTGCCGGGGGATGGTGGATTTGCAGGGCCGCTCTTGTCTCATTTTTCATCACCTGTGCATCCATTATTGGTGTGGTATGGAGGTGATGGGTCCTGGCCAGATCCTTCTTTGAGATGGTGTGGGATTCCTGTCCTGCCGGGGGGTGCTGGATTTGTTTGGCCGCCTTTGCCTCATTTTTCATTACCTGTGCATCCATTATTGCTGCGGTATGCAGGGAATGTGCCGGATGCTGTTCCCCCGTAGTAATATCCGGCGTCTCCTTATGTGCCGGGTGCGACCGGGCAGGGTGAGCGATCCTCGTTTCATTATTCGTTACCGGTCCAATCTTTTTTTCTTCCGGATGCACGGACCGGGCTTTTACCGGTTCATTTTCGGGAATGTCCGGTGTTTCCCTTGCCGACGGGAGGTGCCGGGCCGGGGTCTGGACCTTTGCTTCATTTTTCTTTACCGGGGCCCTCTTTTTTGCAGCAGTATGGACGGGATGTGCCGTAATGCGGCCGGGATCGACTGCTTTTTCGGCTTTTATCTTCTGACTTGCGATCATTGGTTTTCAACTCCGTTACCTGATATGATTTTTTAATCCTCTATCAGTACATGCCCCCATGGAGCGGTGCAGTGGATAAACCTGTCCGTGAATTACAAAAACCAGCTCTGTAGAAAACCTCCGGAAACCCTTTCTGCACATCGGGAGTTCCTTTAACCTGCGTTTGAAAACATATCGTCAGGATACTTTTAGAGAAAATGTAAAACTAAAATCCGTACAGAACGCGTATTTTTTTATGTGCCTGACCCGGATTGTTTCTTTAAAAATTTCCCGGGAAAATTTCCGGTAAAACATACCATCAGCCTCCCGCTCATGAGGTCACCGGATCCTATAACACCCCGGACACCGCCGATCCCAAAACAGGCCTTCTTTTCAGATCCTGTGCTCCAGGAGCACCCGGAAGGACTTTCGCTGCCCAATTGCGTGTATTAGCCCGGATTTTNNCTGAATTCCCCGGATTTTGGGTACACCGGAATTTCCGTCCTTTCTCAAATCGCCCTGTAAAGACCCCGTTTGGCAAAAGGAGCCCTGTTTACACTATCACACCCCTTCCCCGCCTTTACTCTCCGAAAGGGGATTTTCTCCGACGGAGACCGTCGGTGGATCGACGGATCCGGGGGTACCTGCCGGGAGGAGGAATACGGGGACTCTCACCGCAGATCCCGGTGAGCCCGGTGCGGGTTCCGGATCACCGGATTTTCCGCCCGGGACCGCAGTCCTCTTCCTCCGCTTCGGGACCGGCGGC
>PMKW01000013.1 GCA_003157895.1 Methanoregula sp.
AACCCGAAAGGCAGCGGTGTCCGGATCCTGAGGTGAACAAGATATGGTAACCATAATCAACGGTGACGGACTGCTCCTCGGGCGTCTTGCAAGCATCACGGCCAGCCGGGCGCTTGCCGGTGAAGAGATTGCGATTGTCAATGTAGAAAAAGTGATCATCTCCGGCAGCCGTGCACGGGTGCTGGCCAACTACCGGCACAAGAGGGAACGCGGAGCCTCCGGCGACCGCTGGGGACCGTTCGTCCCGCGCCGGCCCGACCATCTCATGAAGCGGACCATCCGCGGCATGCTCCCCTACAAGCGCCCCCGTGGCGTCGACGCGATGAAGCGCATCAGGTGCTATGTCGGTGTCCCGGTTGGTTTTGTCGGAAAAGAGATGGAAGTGCCCGAAGAGGTACATATGAACCGTCTGAACAACCCGAACCACGTCACGCTTGCTGCAGTGTGCACGTTCCTCGGAGCAAAGTTCTAAGGAGGCGAACGCAATGGTAAANNAAGGCCGGGAAAGGTGTGATACGGGTCAACTCGGTGCCGCTCGAAGCCTACGGTTCCGACACCACCCGGATGAAGATTGCCGAGCCTATCCTCCTTGTCCCCAATGCGATCCACGGCATCGATGTCATTATCGACGTTGCCGGTGGCGGTGTCATGGGACAGGCCGAGGCAGTCCGGACCGCGCTCGCCCGCGGCATCATCAAGTGGCACAACGACCCTGCGATGAAGGACATCTACCTGGCGTATGACAGGACGCTCCTTGTCAACGACTCACGGCAGAAAGAAGCCAAGAAACCGCACGGTTCCGGAGCCCGGGCAAAGTTCCAAAAGTCTTATCGTTAAACCAGAAGATATGATGAGAGGTTAAATCTTGATACCCGTTCGATGTTTCACCTGTGGAAAACCCATCTCCACAGCATGGGATGAATTCAAGGCACGGCGGGAGAAAGGCGAGGATCCCAAGAAGATCCTCGACGATCTTAATATTTCCCGGTACTGCTGCAGGCGCATGCTCCTGACGCACAAAGAAGTCATTGACGAGCTCAATCCGTACCAGTAAGATTTGTATGATGAATAAGGGGGGCCGTAGGGTAGCCTGGACCATCCTATTGCGTTCGGGACGCAGTGACCTGAGTTCGAATCTCAGCGGCCCCATGAAAAAAAGACAATCATTTTGAGGACGAAACATATGCAGACGCAGGTTTATACCCGGTACGAGCGGGCAAGGATTATTGGAGCAAGGGCTCTGCAGATATCAATGGGTGCTCCGTTACTTATCACCACGACACGGATCGATCCGCTGGAAATAGCGATCGAGGAATTCAACAACAACACCATCCCCATTACCGTAAAGAGGAAGTAGGCAGCCCATGACGACCATCGAGGTTATTGAACTCAGAACCATTCTGGACAGCCGGGGCAACCCGACCGTTGAAGCCGATGTCTATACAACCGGCGGTTTTGGCAGGTCGGCAGCCCCGAGCGGCGCCAGTACCGGCTCGCTTGAGGCAAAGGTCAGGCCGCCGAAAGAAGCAGTTGATAATGCCATCACAAATCTCATCCCTGCCCTTATCGGTATGGATGCCGCTGACCAGGAAGGGTTCGACGAGCAGCTGCGGGATATCGACGGCACTACCGACTTTTCGGGGATTGGTGCGAACGTTGCTGTTGCGCTCTCGCTTGCAAACGCGAAGGCTGCCGCATCTTCGATGGGTATCCCGCTCTTCCGCTACCTTGGCGGGGCATTTGTAAAGGAATTGCCGCTCCCGCTCGGGAACGTCATCGGCGGCGGGGCGCATGCGGAGAACGCCACCGAGATCCAGGAGTTCCTCGTTGTTCCGGGCGGTGCAGCGGATACCGAGGAAGCCGTCTTCGCGAACGCGGCCGTACACCGGCAGGTGAAAGAACTCTTAAAGAAAAAAGGTAAATCCTGCGGCAAGGGTGATGAGGGTGCATGGGCACCGCAGATTGACGATGCCCTCGCATTTGAGCTCATTGCCGAGGCGACCGGACTTGTCGCCGACGAAATGAACGTAGAGGTTGACATGGGGGTTGACATCGCTGCAAGCCAGATGTGGGACGGGAACGCCTACAAGTACCGCAAGACCGTGCGGTCCACCGAGGACCAGATCGCCTATATCGCGGGACTTGTCGATAAGTACAACCTTGTCTACGTCGAGGATCCCCTCCATGAAGACGACTTCGATGCCTTCTCGGAACTCAACAGCCAGATCGGCGATCGCTGCCTGGTCTGCGGTGACGATATCTTCGTGACCCAGGTTGACCGCATCCAGCAGGGCATCGATACGGACGCAGCCAACTGCGTGCTCATCAAGCCCAACCAGGTCGGGACCCTTACCGATACCTTTGATGCAGTCCAGCTTGCCCAGAGAAACGGCATGGACACCGTCATGAGCCACCGCTCCGGTGAGACCACTGACACGACCATCGCGCACCTTGCCACTGCATTCTCCTGCATTTTCTTAAAATGCGGTGTGGTGGGCGGAGAACGCATTGCCAAATTAAACGAACTGATACGCATAGAGGAACAGCTATGACTACTGTAAATGAAATGGAAATTGAACTGAAAGAGCCGCTCATCCCTGTCGAGGAGTACCTTGCTGCCGGTGTCCACATCGGCACCCAGCAGAAGAGCGAGGATATGAAGAAGTTCATCTACCGTGTTCGCGGCGATGGGCTGTATATCCTCGATATCCGCGAGACCGATGCCCGGATCAAGACCGCTGCCAAGTTCTTAAACCAGTACGAGGCACCCAACATCCTCGTCGTCACTTCCCGGCAGTACGGCCAGTACCCGGCAAAGAAGTTTGCCGACACCATCGGTGCAATGTCCGCCACCGGCCGGTTCATCCCGGGCCTCCTGACAAATCCCGTCCTTGATGCCTATATCGAGCCGCAGGTCATCGTTGTCACCGACCCGATCGGCGACGCACAGGTGATCAACGAGGCAGTCCAGTGCGGTATCCCCGTATTAGCGCTCTGCGATACCAACAACATGACCAAGTTTGTTGACTTCGTCATCCCGACCAACAACAAGGGCAGAAAAGCGCTCTCGATGATCTACTTCCTCTTAACCCGCGAAATGCTCCGTCTCCGCGGCATCTCCACGGCCCTCACCCCCGAGGACTTCGAAACCGAGTTCTGATGAATCGGTCCACTTTTTAGTGACCGATATCTGGATATAATAGAAGGACTAGAGGGTTGATCCGATGAAGATGCGTACATGCGCAGTAGCCGGCATGTTTTACCCGCGGGAGCCTTCTCATCTGGAACAGCTGCTGGAGAAGTTCTTCGCAGGAGTAAAACCGGAAGGGAACCCTCTGGGCATCGTATCCCCCCATGCAGGGTATATCTATTCGGGGCAGGTCGCAGCCACTGCCTTCGGTACAATCCCCCCGGGTTTTTCCGGCACCTTCGTGGTGATCGGCCCCTCCCACCGGGGATACATCAACTGTGTCTCTGAAATTCCCTGGGAGACGCCGCTCGGGGTGGTCGATACGGATGGCGAGTTCGTCCGTTCGCTCGATATCGAGACCGATGAACTCTCGCACCGCGACGAGCACTCGCTCGAGGTGCAGATGCCCTTTATCAAGTACCGTTTCCCCCGGGCACGGATTGCCCCGGTGATGATGGGCCAGCAGGACTATGC